>CAIQJD010000150.1 GCA_903872005.1 uncultured bacterium
GATCAACGGTTTTCAAGACCACCGCCCCCACCGGCAGCGGAACGCCATCCAGAGTCGAGCTGACGCCATAGAAGTTGGCCCATTGCGGGAATCCCATCGCTGTGGGTGTCACCGTTGGCGTCCGGGTGGCTGTCGCCGAATTGACCGACGTCGCCGTCAGGGTTGGGGTCAGTGGATTCAGAGTCGGTGTAGAAGTGGAAGTGGACGTGGGGCCGCCACTGGCGGCGTTCAGCTCCACGTGGCGCAGAGCAGCATAGTTCCAGCGCGGCTCGTCCTCGCTGGTCGTCGCTGCGTAGCCATTCACGGTGAAGTGAATGAGATCATTCTCGACCGGCCCTTCATCAGTCGCCGTATCGGGATCGTCGCCATACACGGCCATCATGCCGTAGGCGCCGGCTGACGCCACCGTATAGGTGCCGCACAGGACGTTCTGAGGGTCATAGGCGCGCACAATCGCGCCAACCGGCAGCGGCGCGCCATCCAGAGTGGAACTGAGACCATAGAAGTTCGCCCACTGGGGAGGCCCCATCATCTTCGCATCCGCAACCGGGGCCAGTGCGAACCCTAGCAAGCCTGCCGCCAGCACAACCAGCGCAATACCGGTGGCGAACTTTCTCATAGTCTTCTCTCCTCGGCATGAATGGGCGTCGTGATATCTATCGGGGAGAACAACCATCCTGAGAGATCAGCCGGCCGTGGCCGCTGATCTCTCAGGAAGCATCCAGTCACCCGAACAGAGACATCAAGCGATGGCGCCGACTCTACGGGACGATCGTCAGGCGCTGTCCAGGATAGATGATGTACGGATAGTACAGGTTATTGGCTACCGCCAGACGATACATGTTAACGCCGAACCGCGCCGCGATGCCCGAAAGCGTATCGCCATAGCGCACCACATACGTCAGTGGCCCGGGCGGAGCCGGCGTCGGCGTAACGCTGCCGCCGCCGCACGGGATCCAGAGGATCTGCCCAACGTAAATGTAGTTCGGGTTCACGAGTCCGTTAGCGTCCATGATGGCGCGCACCGTTGTGCCAAACATCAGCGCGATGCGCGACAGGGTGTCGCCGGGCCGGACATAGTAGCGAGTGCCACAAGGCGCCGGCGGCGTCACGGTAGGCGGCACGCGGGTCCGACTGGGCGCCGGCGTGGCCGTGGGCGCGCCTTGCGGGATGAGCAACTTCTGGCCCGGGCGCAACAGGTTAGGATTGGGCAGCACGTTGCAGCGCATGATATCTGCGGCGCTCACGCCGAACTGCCGTGCGATCTTGTACAGATAGTCGCCCCAACGCACCGAGTAGTAGATGCCCGTGCAAAGCCCATTGGCCGGCGTGGGCGTCGGCGTGATCGGTGGCACGCCCGTGCGCGTGGCAGTGGGCGAGCCGGGTACCGGCCGCGTCGCAGTCGGCGTCGGCCCAACCGGCAAGGTTGCGGTCGGCGTCGGGCCTACCGGCGTAGACGTCGGAGCGGGAATCTGCAGCTCGACATGCCGGCGGTCGCCATGCGTCGTCCAGGTCGGCGCATCTGGGCCGGTGGTCAACGCGGCGCGCCCGTTGATGGTGAAGTAGATCGTATCGCCAGGGTGCGGCCCTGGCAAGCCCACCGGCGCGCCCATGCAGGCCAGGAGGCCGTAGCTGCCGATGGCCGTCACGGTGAAGCTCCCGCACTGCACGCCGTCCGGGCTCCAGGCCACCACCACGGCCCCAAGGGGCAGCGGAGCGCCCTCATAGATGGAGGCGGTGCCATAGAAGTTGACCCACTGCGGCGCTTCTGGCCCAGAAGTGGATGTGGCGGAAGGAACCGGCCCTGGCCCTGTAGCCGTTGCCGAAGGCACTGGCCCAGGCCCCGTGGCCGTTGCAGAAGGCGCCGGCGGTACCGTGGTGGCCGTAGGCGCCGGTTGCGTCGCGGTCGCGGTGGGCGTAGTCGCCGTGGCATTCAACTCAACATGCCGGCGGTCGCCATGCGCCGTCCAGGTCGGCGCATCCGGGCCCATCGGCGCAGCCGCGAACCCGTTGATGCGGAAGCTGATGGTCTGGCCCGGGCCAGCGCCGGGCGAGCCGGCCGTAGCCCGTTGGCACGCCAAGACGCCATAGCTGCCGGCGGCCGTCACTGTGAAGCTGCCACAGGGCGTCCCATCCTGCGCGAAGGCTTGCACCACCGCGCCCACCGGGATCGGCACGCCATTCAGGGTCGAGGCCGTGCCGTAGAAGTTGACCCACTCAGGCGAAGAACCCGGCACAGTCGTGGCCGTCGGAGTCGTCACCGTGGGCA
>CAIQJD010000151.1 GCA_903872005.1 uncultured bacterium
CCTGGCTCGCCTGGCGCAGACGCACCCGCGGGCGCGTGGCCTGATCGTCGGCGATGTGGAATCTACCGAGCCGCGCTACCGGGAAGAACTCGAAGCCCTGGCCGGCCAGTTGGGCATCCGCGAGCGGGTGATCTTCACCGGCCATTGCGCCAATATGCCGGCGCTGCTGCCGGCGCTGGATATCCTGGCGCACTGTTCTGTGCAGCCGGAGCCATTCGGGCGCGTGCTGAGTGAGGGGATGGCCGCCGGCGTGCCGGTGGTGGGCGCGGCGGCCGGCGCGGCGCCAGAGATCATTGCCGATGGCGAGACCGGGCTGTTGGCCGCGCCGGGCGACGCCGAGGCGTTGGCGCGAGCGTGGGCGCGCCTGTTGGACGAGCCGGCCCTGGCGGAGCGCATCCGCGTCGCGGCGCGCCGGCGCGTGGTCGAGATGTTCAGCCTGGACGCGCATGTGCGTCAGGTGCAGGCGATCTATCGCCGGCTCTTGGAGTGAGACGGATGGCCCTTGACGAATTGCGACGCCGGTTGAATTCACTGTGGGCGGACTCCTGGTTCGATCCCGAACGCCTGGAGCGGGTCCTGTTGGACCGGGCGCTGGCGGCGTGCCGGCCGTACGCGCGCGGCGTCCTATTGGATGTGGGTTGCGGCCAGCGCCGCCACGAGGGTATCTTCCTCCCCGTGGTCGAGCGCTATATCGGGCTGGATTACCCGCCGGTGTCGTCGGCCGTGTGGGCGGCGGCCGGCGGGGCGCGCGGCGTGGATATTGGGGCCGACGGGCAATATCTGCCCATCGCCGACGCGGCCGTGGATACGGTGCTATGCACGCAGGTATTGGAGCATGTGGCCGAGCCGGCGCAGCTCATGCGCGAGCTGGCGCGCGTCCTCAAGCCGGGCGGCCACGCCATCATCACCGCGCCGCAAGAGTGGGGCGTGCATCAGGAGCCGTATGACTTCTACCGGTACACCCGCTACGGCCTGACCCATCTGGCCGAGCAAGCCGGCCTGCGCGTCCTCTTCGTGCGGGCGCGCGGCGGTTTTTGGGCCATGATGGGGCAACGCTGGAGCGCGTACCTGTACGATTCCACCTGCCGGCGGTTGCGCCGGGGCGGGCAGCGCGCGGCCTTCCTGGCGACGGCCATCGCGGTCTTGCCGCTGGTCGCCTTGAGTCAGCTCGCCGGCCTGGCGCTGGATTCCCTGCACCATGTCGAGAGGAATACGTTGGGCTATGTCCTGGCGGCGCGCAAAGAGAGTCGCTGAGCTTTGGGCCTGGGCGGAGACGCCGGCCGGCGCGGCGCTGTTGCTGGCGGCGCCGCTGGCGCTGGTCGCGCTCCTGACCGGCCTGAAGTTCGCTCCGCAGACCGATGAGCTGAAGTTCCACCTGGGCGTCGTGCAGCAGTTCGGCGCGGCGCTGCCGGCGCTCCCGTGGCGCGACTATCATGCCGCCACGCCGCCGTTGCCTTATCTGCTCTGGGCGCTGTGGGCGCAGCTCTTCGGGTACGGCTTGCCGGCGCTGCGCGTGCTGACCCTGCTGTTGAGCTACGCCGGCGTCCTGGCCTTTTACGATCTGGCGCGCCGGCGCGGCCTGCCGGGGCCGCTGTGGCTGGGCCTGCTGTTGCTCTTCTCGCCCTACGTTTTCCTGAACAGCTTCACGCTGTATACGGTGAACATGGGGCTGCTCTGCGCCGTCTTGGCGCTGCGCGGCTACCTGGCGGCCGGCTGGCGCGGCCTGCTGGGCGGCGGGTTGGCCGCCGGCGCGGCGATCTACTGCCGGCAGCACTATCTCTTCCTGCCGGCCGGGGTCGGGCTGGTCTGGCTGGCCGAGCGGATCGCAGAGTTCGCGGGCGCGCGACGCGGGAGCGCGTCCAGTAGCAACGGGCCTTGTGCCCGTCCTGACCCATCGGACGCCCACAAGGGGCGATGCTACGAGGAGCGCCACCCCTCGCGTTTCTGGCGCCTCGAGCTGGCGCTGATTGCGCTGCCGGTCGCGCTCTTCGCGCCGCTGGTCATCGCCTGGGGCGGGCTGACGCCGCCGGGGTTCCAGACGTTGCATACCCTGCGCGTCAATGCCGAGAATGTCAACTTCCTGCTGCTGTTTGTCGGGGTATATGGCGCGCCGCTGGCGCTGTGGGCCTGGCCGTCGGTGATCGGCTGGGGCCGGCGCGCCGTGTGGCTCTGCGCCGGCGCGCCGCTCTATCTGCTCTTTCCGCCAAGCTACGCATCCGGCGACAATGCCCAATTGGGCATCATCTTGCACGGCCTGGACATCGTCGGCCGGCTGGCCGGCGGGGTGATCGCCACGGCCGGCGGTCTGGCGTTGTGGGCCAATGGGTTGGTGATTTTGGCGGCCGGGCTGCGCGGCGGAGGGCAGGCACAAGACCTGCCCGTACAGGCGGCGGGGCCGGGCGGCGGAGGGCAGGCACAAGACCTGCCCGTACAGGAGGCGGGGCTGCGCGCCGGCCGCGAGGTCTGGCTCTATGCGGCGTGGACGCTGGCCTTCGCCGCGATCCTGTTGGCTTCAGATGCCGTGTACGAGCGTTTCTATGTCCTGATAACGCCGGTGTTGCTGCTGTGGCTCTATCCGCAGACGGCGCGCCGGCGCGTCGCGCGGGGCCTCTGGCTGGCCCTGAGCGTGGCGCTATCCATGGCGTACTTCGCTTTCAAAGCGTGAGAGACTGATGACCAAAGAATCGTTCATGAAGCGCCTGCCGCAACCCCTCGTCATGCTGATCAAGCTGCTCTGGACGTTGGGGTTGGCCGGCGCGGGGCTGGCCCTGGGGGTCAGCATGGGGCGCAAGCTGCTGACGCCGGCGTGGCAGATGGTGACGACCTACGCCGGCACGCTGTTCTACGTCATCCTGGTGCTGCTCAATCCGCTCTTCTCGTTCCTGCTCTGGATCGTCGTCGGCCCCTACTTCGGCCAGGCCGGCCTGCATATCTCCCTGGGGCGCGGCATCCCGGACCTGAGCCTGAGCCGGATTATCCTGGCCTTGCTGGTCGGCATCTTGATGGCGCAAATCGCGGCCGGCCGGCGGCGCATGGCCCCCATCACGCGCACCGACTTGCTGGTACTCTTCTCCCTCTTCGGCGTTGGCTCGTCCATCTTCAACGCGGTGCTCAAATCGGCCAGCCTGGCCTGGTTCTTTGAGTCGTTCCTCATGCCGGTGGCGACCTACTTCATCGCCCGCAACCTGATTGTGGACGAGCGTAAGCTGGCCGGCGCGCAACGCGCGCTCATCGCCATCGGCTTCACCATGGCGCTGGTGGTGCTACAGGAGCAGTTGATGGGCTACTCCTGGTTCCCCGCGCCCGGCAGCACCGGCAGCACCAGTTACGGCCGGCATCTGCGCCGCGCCACCGCGCTCTTGGGCAATCCGGCCTTTCTGGGCGTGACCCTGGCGATGGTGTTGCCTTTCGCCTGGCGCGCCATGGTCGAAAGTCGCCAGCGCGCCATCCGCCGGCTGATGTTGGTCGGCATCGGGCTGATGTACGCCGGCCTCTTCGTGACCTACAACCGGGCGAGCTGGGCCGGCGGCGTCCTGGGGCTGCTGGTCATGTTCCTGTTCTACCCGCGCGTGCGCAAGTCGGTGCTGATCCTGGCGCCCTTCATCGCCGTGCCGATTGTGGTCTACTGGGCGCAAATCACCTCCAGCTACGCCATCAGCGAGCGGTTGGTGGCGGTCAATCCGATCAACTACCGCGTGGAAACGTATACGATGGCCTGGACGTTCATCCGGCGCAATCCGCTGCTGGGCATCGGCTTCGGCAATATGTGGCTCATCTCGGGCCTGGGGACGCCGCACAATTCGTTCCTGTGGATGCTGCTCTCGGCCGGCGTCGCCGGCTTCTTGCCCTATCTGGGCGGCTTCTTCTTCATGGGCTGGGATAGCCTGATGTTGTATATCCGCGCGCCCAAGATCGCCGGCGTGGATCGCGGCCTGTTGGCGACGTATTGGGCCGCGCTGGCGGCCTACGGCGCGCAGATGATGGCTTTGGATATGCTCTACGGCATCTATCCGAACATCGTCTTCTATTTCATCACCGGCGCGGTGCTGGGGGTGCAAGAGGCGTATGCGGCGCGGGCGCGCGGCCGGCCGACGCCGGGATTGGTGGAAGCATGAAAGACAAGCCGGCTGCGGGCGATAGGCCAACGGCAGACGCGCCGGCGCCCCGGCTGCGGGTGGCGCTGCTGGGCCAGTATCCCGAAGACCCGCAACGCATGTATGGCGGCGTGGAAGCGGTGATCGCGGCGCTGGCCGGCGAATTGGCGCGCCGGCCGGACGTGGATTTGCACGTCGTGCGCTGTGTCCCCGGCGTGGCGGCGCATACCATCGAGCGCCGGCCGGGGATGACGCTGCACTGGCTGCCGCGCCGGCGTCTCGGCCGGCTGACCTTTCATCGGCGCGACGTCACCTTGCTGCTGCGCTGCCTGGACGAGATCGAGCCAGACATCGTCCACGCGCACGGCACGGGACTGTATGCCGGCGCGGCCATCGCCAGCCGGGCGCCGGCGGTCATCACCGCGCACGGCATCATCCGCCGCGAAGCGCACATGGCCGTCAGCCTCAAGGATTGGCTGGGCTGGCAATTGAATATCCTGTACGAGCGGTATGTGCTGCGCCATGCGCCGAACGTCATCGCCATCAGCCCGTATGTCGTGCGAGAGTACGCCAGTCTGTTGCGGGGCGGCGTCTACCTGGTCGAGAACCCGGTCGCAGAGGATTACTTCAAGATCTTCAAGCATGGCGAGCCGGGACGCATCCTTTTCGCCGGCCTGGTCATCGCCCGCAAAGACCCCATGACCGCCATCCGCGCCTTCGCGCAGGCGCGCGCCAGGCATCCGCACGCGCGTCTGCGGATCGCCGGCGCGTTGGACGCCGAGCCGGCTTATGCCGCGGCGGCGCAAGCGTTGGCGGCGCGCCTGGGCGTGGGCGACGCGGTGGATTTCCTGGGGCACCTGAACGAGGCCGCGATCCTGGAAGAGTATCGCGCCTGCTCGGTCTTCCTCCTCTCCTCGGTGCAGGAGACCGCGCCGGTGGTGGTGGAGCAGGCATTGGCCGCCGGCCGGCCGTGCGTCGTCACGGATGCTGGCGGGGCCGGCTTCCTGCTGCAGGAAGGGCAGACCGGCTTCGTCGTCCCGGTTGGCGACGCGGCCGGCCTGGCGCGGGCGCTGAACCGGCTGTTGGACGAGCCGGCGCTCTATCGGCGCATGATGGCCCAGGCGCGGCGCGACGCTGAGGCGCGTTTCCGCGTCGCCAACGTCGCCGAGCAGACATTGGATGTGTATGCGAGTATCTTGAGTCCGGCGGCGGAACGTCGCGGAGAATGAGCTTGCGGTGAGAATTGCGCTGTTGATTGATTACCCGGTGGACCCGACGCGCATCGCCGGCGGCGTGCGGGCA
>CAIQJD010000152.1 GCA_903872005.1 uncultured bacterium
GGCGGTGATTTCGGGGTGGTCGGCCAAACTCTTCGTGGATGGGGTAGATCGGGGCGCCGGCCCGGTGACCTTGACCATTACGGCGCTGGGAAGCGCGGAGGTGAGCATTCACATCACCGCAGCGACCAACGCGGCCGTGGGCGACGCCGGCGAGGTCATCATCACCGGCACGTCGCGCGCGGCGGCGACTGCGACCGATTCGTTGGCCGTCTCGGCGTCGGTCATCCGATAGAGGACCGACGAGAGTCGCCGGTCCCCGGGACACACGCACGATTCTGACAGCAATGCGCCCCGCCGGCTTCTTGCCAGCGGGGCGCATCTTTCATGCTCGTTCGTGCTGAACTTGCGGGAGGCGCATCAGGACATATCCTGATAGCGCTGCCAGTTCCCGTTGCTGTAGAGGACGAAGATCTCGCGGCGGTCATTTTCCAGCATCAGGCCACGCTCAAAGGTCTGGATCTTGCCGGCGAACCCGCGTTCTGCCTCCGTGCCCCAGCCGAAAGAGCCGCTCGGCCCGCCCAATTGCTCGCGCCAGACCTTGCCGAAGCCGCGGATGGCCTCGTACAGGCCGGCCGGCGGGGTATAGCCCCAGCGCTCCGGGTCGCGCCACGATTCCCACGTATCGTTGAAAGCCGCCCACGTCCCATCGTTGCGGAGGGCATAGATGGTGCGAGTATCCTCTCGCCAGAAGAAGACGCCGCCCTGCATCTTCTGCTCGGTGCTGCCATTGATGTGCTGCTGTTCGGTACCGTAACCCAGGCCATTGCGCACCGTCGGATTGTCGCGCCAGACTTTGCCGAAGCCTTCGACGGGTTCCCATTTGGCCGGCCCGGGCGGCGATCCGCCATAGATGATGCTGCCGAGGAGGGCCAACTGCACGCGCCACTGCGGAGCGTTTTCGGGATGCCACTCCATTTTGGCGCGTTGGAACCATTGGATTGTGCGGCCGCCTTCGACCTGGGCTTCGCCGATGGGATAGCCGAAGATGTCCAGGCCGCCATGGCGGTCAAAGAATTCGAGGAATCCTTCAGTGACGATGTGGCCGGTGGCCGGGAAATAGCGCGCCCGGCTATTCCAGGGCGTCACCCAGTTGGGCACCGGCGGGTCGGCCGGGCCGTGCAGGTCTGATCCGATCAAGCCGAGCTGCACGCGGTAGGCAGCCGGGTTGTTGGGCCGCCATTCCATGCGCGCCCGTTGGAAGTACTGCACGGTCACGCCGTTCTGGCTGAATTCGCCGGAAATGGGGTAGCCGAAGACATCCAGTTGGCCGCGCGTTTCCCAGTAGTCGAGGAAGCCGCCCTGGACGGAGTAGCCGGTTTCCGGGAAGAAGCGGCTGCGCGTGGGCGGGACCGGCTGGGGGCCGGGGCCGGGCTGCTGATGCATCCATTCCGAGCCGACCGCGCCCAGGGCAATCTGGGCCTGGCCTGGTTGCAGCTCCATGCGCGCCCGCTGGAAGTACTGAATCAGGACATTGCCGGCGACATAGTAAGCTTCGCTGATGGGATAGCCGAAGATGGTCAATCCGCCGCGCGTGTTGAACGTGGTGAGGAAGGGGCCGCTGACGTTATGGCCGGTCTCCGGGAAATAGCGCAGGTCTGGCCGCCAGGGCGCCGGCCCTACCGCCGGGTCCACTGCGCCGCGCACCAGCGTGCCCAAGAGGCTTAGCTCCACCTTGAAGGGTTCGGGGTTCCAGGGATGCCACTCGAACCGCGCCCGCTCAAAGTACTGCATGGTGGTTCCGCCATTCAGGTATTCGTTGGTGAGAGGATACCCGAAGGTGGAAAGGCCGCCCCAGCGGTCGAAGAAGTCCAGGAAGGCTCCCTGGACGGTGCAGCCGGTTGGGGGGAAGTAGCGCGACCCCCAGGCTGACGCGGGCAGCGCCGGCGTCAACAGTATGACGATCAGCACGATGGCGAAGAGCATAGGAAATCTACAGCGTCTCATCATGTTTCCTCCTCAATTAACACAACGCACGGCGGCCGGCGCCGGCAGATCATGCTCGAAACGCGTCCCAACGTGACATAATATATTATACACGGTTTTGGCGAAAATGCAAGAGGCATTTTCGTTCGCGTGCGCGTCGCGCTTTGACAAATGCCGATGGCTCCATTATAATCATCGCGTTTGCCGTCATTGAGATGAGCGGGCCGGCGGAATGGTCGTTTTGGTTGCGCCGGCTTCGTTTCGCTCATTGGCGACATGTGCGGTGCTTCTCATGTAAGGAGGGGGAGGAACGCCAATTCATGAAAGACAGGAACGTTGTCCTACTGGTAGTCATCCTGATCCTGGCGGCAGTTTCGATCTGGATTGATCTGCCCAGCAATCCAGGCATCCACATCAAGATCGGCTCGTTCACGTTTGATCGAGACATCAAGATCCATCAGGGTCTGGACATGCAGGGCGGCACACAGGTATTGCTGGAAGCCGATGTGCCGGCGACGGAGACCATCACCAGTGACTCGCTGAACGCGGCGAAAGTGATCGTGGAAAACCGCGTCAACGGCCTCGGCGTGACCGAGCCGCTGGTGCAGGTGCAAGGCGACCGGCGTATCGTGGTGCAGCTTCCTGGCATCACCGATCCAGACAAGGCCGTAGAGACCTTGCGCGGCACCGGTTTGCTGGAATTCGTGGATGCCGGGAGCGACTACCTGCAAGAGGGCACGAAGATCAAGACGACCTACAGCGGCGAAGGCGAGTTCGTTGCGCCCACGCCGACGGTCGAGATCACGGCGACCGCAGAGATCTCCGGCACCGCAGCCGTGGCGACGCCTAGCCCCACGCCATCGGCTATTGCCGACAAGGTCTACACGACCGTCATGACTGGCAAGCATCTCAAGACGGCCGGCGTCGGCACAGACGAATACGGCCGGCCGGAAATTACCTTCGAGCTGACGGATGAAGGCGCCAAGCTGATGGCCGACTATAGCAGGCGCAGCGTCGGCAAGGTGCTGGCGATCCTCATGGATAAGGTGGTCATCTCGGCCCCGGTCATCCAGACGCCCATCACCGAAGGGAGCGGCCGCATTACCAGCCAGTCCGGCTTCCCGCTGGAAACGGCGCGTGGCATTTCTGTGCAGATGCGCTATGGCGCACTGCCGGTCCCGCTCAGAGTCGTCGAGAACCGCTCGGTTGGCCCAACCCTCGGTCAGGACTCGGTGCAGCGCAGCATCCGCGCCGGCCTGATTGGCCTCGCCATCGTGCTCCTCTTCATGGCGATCTACTACCGCCTGCCGGGGGCGCTGGCCGATCTCGCCCTGCTCACCTACGCCCTGGTCAACATGGCGCTCTACAAGATCATCCCCATCACCCTGACCCTGCCCGGCGTGACTGGCTTCTTGCTCTCCACCGGCATGGCCGTAGACGCCAACATCCTGATCTTCGAGCGTATGAAAGAAGAATTGCGCGCCGGCCGCACCCTACGCGCGGCCATTGACGCCGGCTTCGACCGCGCCTGGAACTCCATCCGCGACTCCAATCTCTCCACCTTGCTCACGTGCGCGGTGCTCTACTGGTTCGGCTCGAACTTCGGGGCCAGCGTCGTGCGTGGCTTCGCCGTCACGCTCTTCATCGGCGTCATCATCAGCATGTTCACGGCCATCACGGTGTCTCGCACCTTCTTGCGCTTCGTCTTCGGGGCCTTCGGCGAGAAGCTGCGCGAGAAGAAGTGGCTGCTGGGGTTCTAAGGGGGATTCATGTTTGACATCGTAGGTAAGCGCTACCTGTACTTCGCCTTTTCGACCGGCCTCATCTTGCTCGGCATCGCGGCGATGATCTACTCGACGCTCACCATCGGTATGCCGCTGCGCCTGAGCATTGACTTCACCAGTGGTGCGCTGTGGGAAGCGCGCTTTGAGCAGGTTGTCCTGCCGGCCGATGTGCGCGCCATCTTCGTCGCGCAAGGATTTGGCGATACGTCCGTACAGACGACGCAAGACGGTCGCACCGCGATCATCCGCTCGAAGTCGCTGGATCCGGATCAGAAGGTCGCCCTGTCCGCAGCGATGCAAGAGCAGTTCGGCAAGTTTGAGGAGCGACGCTTTGAATCGGTCGGTCCGACCATCGGCCGTGAAGTGAC
>CAIQJD010000153.1 GCA_903872005.1 uncultured bacterium
CTTTATAATGAGGCGCTGCTTCTCCAGCGCTTCTTTCTTGGTCAGGCGGGTGAAGTCGCCGCTCTGCATCCGGCGCTCCAGGTCTTCCAATTGATCAATGCGCTGGCGAATGGTGCGCCAGTTGGTCAACGTGCCGCCCAACCAACGCTCGTTAATGAACGGCATGCCGCAGCGCAAGGCTTCGGCGGATACGGTTTCCTGAGCCTGCTTCTTGGTGCCGACAAAAAGCACCGTGCCGCCCTGGCCGATGGTCTGCTGCACCAGGGCGTAAGCCTGGTTGAGCTTGGCCAAAGTCTGCTGCAGGTCAATGATGTGGATGCCGTTGCGTTCCGTGAAGATGTAGGGCTTCATCTTCGGGTTCCAACGGCGGGTGCGGTGTCCGAAATGGACGCCGGCTTCCAAGAGCGCTTTCATGGAAATGACAGCCACAGTTCGCCTCCCGTGTCGTTGCGCATTCGCCCATCTTTCGGCCCGACTCAGGACCCGCGCCAGGCGTCGCGTGCCGCCGGCTGCCCTATGCCGGCCGGCTGTGCGCCAGGTGCGCGGGCACGATCAAGTCGGTCTGATGGGCGTGCAAAATTTCGGGCATTTGCCCGATGGGTGAGTATAACATAGCCAACCTGAACGGGCAAATCAGAAACGCCGGGTTGGACGAGGTAAACAAAATTGACAACCCGCCCCCGTCGTGTTATGCTCCTGTAGAAATTTCACTGAAATCTCAGCACGGGAGCGCCGGCATGGGCCTGCGTCGCTACGAAACCTACGCCAGCATCAAGCGCGCGATCTTGAACGGCTCCTACGGCCTGCATCAGCAACTCCAGGTGGATCAACTGGCCCGCCAGTACGGCCTGAGCAAGACGCCCATCCGCGAGGCGCTGCACCTGCTGCAAGCCGAAGGGCTGGTCGAGATCGTGCCGCGCGTCGGCTACTTCACCACCACTATTACGGTGCAAGAGATCGCCGACCTGTTTGAGCTGCGTCTGATCCTGGAGCGCAATGCCGGCCGGCTGGCCGCCGAACGCATCAGCGACGCCGAACAGGCCGGCCTGGATGCCATGCACGGTTCCTATGCGATGGGCGACGCGGCCACTTATCTCCCCTGGCTGGAACACAATCGCCGTTTCCACTATGACGTGGCCGCCGCCGCGCACAATCACGATCTGGCCGAGACGATTGGCCGCGTCGTGGATCGCCTGGGGCGCGTCCACTGGCGCGTGCTGGACCTGCTCCCCTTCGCGCCGGCCGACATACAGAGTCACGCCGCGATCCTGGAGGCGCTGCGCCGGCGCGATCCCGACGCCGTGGCTGCCGCCATCGTCGGCCACATCCGCGCCTCGCGCGACGCCGCCCTGAAGAGCATTCTCGCAAGCCCCGGCAGCCTGACCTTATGAATCGCGTGCGCTTTGGCCCTCTATTCTATGTCAAGGAGGCAACGACCCGATGACGCCAGCAGACATTGGCCCAGACAAGACCACAGACTTGCGTAAACAGAAAGAAGAGTACGAGAAACAACCCCTCATCGAGGAGTATTGCCAGCTCTTCACCAGGTTCGAGGAGAACTATGGGCGGGTAGTGCGCGCCCTGGCCGACGCCTTCGGCGAAGAGCTGGTGCTCGACACGGTGGAACGCGCCGGCTGGGAGATGGGCGTGGAAGCCGGCCTGACCCTGCGCCAGGAGTTCGACGCCGACATCGTCGGCGCGTTCCGGGCCAAGGCGCGTAGCTGGCACGACGACCCGACCTTCTTCTGCCGGCTGGTCGCCTGCGACGTCGCCGTCCTGGAAGACAAGCGTTGGGAGCTGGTCGCCGTCAAGTGCGCTCGCGAGGTCTTCCGCAAGATGGGCGACCCCAAAGTCGGCCTGACCCGCTGCATCACCGACCTGGGCGCGGTGCGCGGCTGGTCGCCGCGCATCACCATGCGCCAGCCGCGCCACATGTGTCGCGGCGACAACTACTGCTATCAAATCCGCGAGATTGTGGACGACCCCAGCCTGCAATGGGACTATTCGCGCCAGACCTCCGAGCAGGTGGGTTGGCGCAGCATCAAGGCGCTGGAGGAGCTGGATCAATGACCATGCAAGCCGGCCAATACCTGCCCCTGGGCAGCAAAGCAGAAATCGAGGCGCTCATCGCCGAAGAGAAGCGCCATGTGGAAGACGTGACCGCCTACCTCTGGTACATCATGCCGGTCGCCGAGAAGGTCGGGCC
>CAIQJD010000154.1 GCA_903872005.1 uncultured bacterium
CATCTCCCACTACGACCACTTGCTGGCCTTCGGCCACCGCGGCGCGTCGGGCCTGGCCCCGGAAAACACCCTGGCCGCCTTTCAACTGGCGCTCAAGCTGGGCGCGGCCGGCGTCGAATGCGATGTCCAGCTCAGTCGCGATGGCGAGGTCGTGGTCTGTCACGACGACGACGTAGACCGCACCAGCGACGGCCACGGCCGGCTGCGCGACCTGACTCTGGCCGAGCTGCGCGAGCTGGATTTCGGGCGCTGGTTCGCGCCACAGTTCGCCGGCCAGCGCATCCCCACCCTGCAAGAGATGATTGACGGCCTGCCGGCCGGCGCGCTCTTCAACATCGAGTTGAAGACCGCGTCGCTGCGCGATGAAGGGCTGGAAGCCAAGACCGCGGCCATCATCCGGCGCAACGCCCTGTACGGCCGGCTGATCGTCTCCTCGTTCAACCCCTTCGCCCTGCAGCGCATCCAGCGGGTCGATCGGCAGATTGACCTGGCGCTGCTCTACTGGCCCGGCGGGCCGATCTACCTGCGGCGGGCCTGGCTGCGCCGGCTGACCCCGTGTCAGGCCATGCACCCGGAGCATACGATGGTGGATGCGGCCTATATGGGCTGGGCGCGCCGCGCCGGCTATCGGGTGAATGTGTGGACCGTGGACGAGCCGGCCGAGATGCGCCGGCTGGCCGGCCTGGGCGTGAACGCGATCATCACCAATCGGCCGGACGTGCTGCGCGAGACGCTATCGTAGGGGCAGCCCTTGTGGCTGCCCGCTGAGGGGCGACCATGAAGGCCGCCCGTACGGCCGGCGCCCTCTGGCTTGCGAAGGCTTGCCTTCGCCGGCGTCTACAGGTTGATACTATCCTCTGGGAGCATTCGCCGTGCACAAACATCCTTCCTGGCCGGCGCGTCTGGACTACGCCCTCCTGGCGCTGTTGGCGCTCCTCTTCCTGGGCATCATCGTCTCTGGCGGCATGGCGAACATCCAGACCGACGCCATTGACTACTACGCCATCGTGCAGCGCCTGGTCGGCGACTCGCCGCCCATCGTGTCGCATCTCCCCTTCGTCGAGCAACGCTCGCCGGGCTTCCCCATCCTCAGTCTGCCGGCGTATTACGCCCTGCGCGCGGCGACTTTTTGGGTCACGCCGACCGCTGCGACCGCCGAGCCGACGGCCGACGGCGCCGGCCGGCCCAGCGAGCATGCCCTGCTGCCGCCCCAGCCGCTCTTCTTCCGCCAGGCCTTCTTCAAAGATTTCGTCTTGCCGCAGGGCGCGACCTTCCGCTGGAACATCATCGCTGCTATGCTGCTCACGGGCTATGGCCTCTTCTTCGCCGGCCTGTTCGCCAGCGCCAAAGCCCTGGCCCTGCTCTATCCCCGACTGGCCGGCGTCTGCCTGCCGGCCGTCATGGCGCTGACCTCGACCATCTTCATGCACAATCTGGTGATGACGCCGGCCTATGCGACCCTGACCATCTTCGGCGTCAGCGGCATCTTCACCTGGTTCTGGGTGCGGGGTTGGCGCGGCGGTTCGGGTTGGGCGCAGTGGGCGGCGGGGGCATGCGCCGGCCTGATGGTCCTCGTGCGGCTGGAGCTGGTCGTGGTGGTAGCGGCGCTGGCCGGCGCGCTGGTCGTCGGGCGTCAATGGCGCTATCTGCGCCAGTTCATCCTCGGCGGGCTGCTCGCCCTGGCGCTGTTGTTGATCTACAACACGACGCAGTTCGGCGCCCCCCTGCACGCCGGCATCCTCAAGGGCGACATGAACATCCTGACGGTCAACCCGTCGTATATTCTGGCGACGCTGGCCGGCCCGCAATCGGGCATCCTCTTCTGGTCGGCGCTGACGACGTTGGGGGTGGTTGGGCTGCTCTTCAGCCGGACGCCGGCGCTGCGGCCCCTGGGGTGGGCGGCGCTGGCGCTGATCGCCCTGATCGCCGTTCGCGTGCCGGTCATGTACACCTGCGTTGGTCAGGGGAGTCGAGTCGTCAGCGGCGTCACGGTCGCCTGCCCGCAAGATATGCCGGCCATGCTGCAACTGATCCGCTCCGACGCCAATCGTTACGTCGTCCCGCTGCTCCCCTTCGCCGCGCTGGGCCTGCGCGGGCTATTGGAACGGACGGCCAAAACCTGAGGGTCTCGGAGATTCTTAGGGTCTCTCCTACCCCTCGAAGCGATATCCCGCGCCGCGCTACGATAATACCGAAAGAGATGCGGAAGAAGAGACCCGCGCAGTGAGAGAAAACCATGCGCGTGGTGCTTTACACCAGCGGTTCGGTCTCCATGTCGGTTTGTGGATGGCTTGACTCTTTCAGGCCGCTCGAAACCGACTTGTGGGCATCTGACTTGTGATGCCCAAAGCGTCGGACAGTCGGACAGGGGTAGTTGGGATAACCCGCAGGGTTGCGGCCTATTGTGCGAGGAGGGACGATCATGAAAAAGTGCCCGTACTGCGCTGAGGACATCTCTTACGAGAGTGGGATGACATCAACAATCTGGCAAACAATACGTCGCGCATGTCACTGCCGCCCGTGATAGAGAAGATGCAGGCAGTTCGCCGCAAAGTAGATATCCTGGAGGCGCCGCTGTGCGCCGACGCCGCTAGAGCGAAGCTGGCTGATTATATGGACAAGACGACCGATGGCTACCTGGCTTTCATGGCGCAGAAGGCTGACAGTGAAGTGAGCGCGATTTTCACCCAGGCGCGCGATAAGCAGAGCGCGTTCTTCGCTGCCCTTGTTGAACTACGCTGAGGATGAGGTCTTCCCGCTCGCGCAAGGGCCGCCCCTACCTCCGTCGCGCCAGCCGGCGCCGGCCGACCTCCCACACCTTCCGCGCATCTCCCATCCGCAGCAGCAGCCCCAGACCCAGATAGGCCGCCGCGCCGACGCCGGCCGGCAGCGCCACGCTCAGCGCCTCGCCGACGAAGCCGGCCGGCAGCGCCAGCCCTCGCGGCATGCCCCACCAGACCGCGTAGACGATGCCGCTCATGCCGGCCGTCGCCAGGGCGACCTTGCCGGCCGTGGCCCCGAAGCCGCCGCGCAGCGGCCCGACGCGCCGGCGCAGCAAAATCAGCATCGTGGCGGCGTGGCTGGCGTGCTTGGCCGAATCGGCCAGCACCAGCCCCAACATCCCCAGCGGCTTGAGCAGCGCCAGCGCCACGCCCAGATAGACCCCCACGCTCAAGAGGCCGACCAGCGCCGGCGTCAGCGTGTCCTGGCGCGCGTAGAACGCGTAATTGAGCGGCCAATCAATCGAGGCGAAGAAGAGGCCAATCAGGTAGCCGTAGAGCGCCAGCGTGACCCAGTGGGTATCGGTCGCCGTGAAGCGCCCATGCTCGAAGATGAGCTGGACCACCGGCCGGCCGAGGAGGAAGAGGCCGGCTATGGCCGGCGCAATCAGGACGACGACCATGCGGAGGCCGTCCGCCAGGGTGCGCCGATAGCCCTCCCAATCGCCGGCGACGCTGAGGCGCGCGAGCGACGGCAGCGCGGCCATGGAGATGGCGACGGCCACCAACCCGTGCGGGAACTGGATGATCTGCGTGGCGTTCGCCATGCGGGCGATGCTCTCCGCGCCGGTCCCCGAAGCCAGCCGGCGGTCAATGATGATCTGTATCTGGCTGATGACCAGGCCGGCCGCCACCGGCAGGTAGAGCTTGAGGATGCGGCGCAGGCCGGGATGGCGCAGGTCGAGAAGCGGACGCAGGCGCGCCCCGCGCAGGCCGGGGAGCTGCATCGCCAGTTGGGCCGCCGCGCCGGCCAGGACGCCCAGGGCCAGGCTGTAGATGTCCAGCCGGCCGGCCAGCAGCGGCGCAGCGACGACGATGCCCAGGTTGTACACTGTCGCGCCGAAGGCGGGATAGGCGAAACGCTTGAGGCTGTAGAGCGCGCCGGCGCAGACGCCCGACAGGCCGAAGAGGATCGTCGCCGGCAAGATCAGGCGGATCAGCCGCGCGGTGGTCGCCAGGAGCGCCGGATCGAACCCGCCGGCCATCAGCCAGGCCACCTGCGGCGCGAAGAGTTCCAGGAGCAAGACCAACCCGCCCATCAGCAGGGCGGTCAGGGTCAACAGGACGCTGACCAGCCGCCACAGCTCTTCGCGCCGGTCGGCATATTCGCTCAAGACCGGCACCAGCGCGGCGGTCAGCATCCCGCTGATGAGGAAATCGTAGATCATGGTGGGGACGCGCGCCGCCACCTCGAAGGCGCTGGCCGGCCCGCTGGCCCCGAAAAGGTCGGCGATGATCGTGACGCGCGCCAGGCCCAGGAGCCGGCTGGTCACATTGCCCAGGGCAATGACGCCGGCAGAGCGCGCCAGCCCCTCACGCTCTTCGGCCATAGCGTTCCACAATCGTCGCGATGATCTGGCTGGTGGAGTGATCCGGCAGATAGGGGATGAAGGCGACCTCCCCGCCGGCCGCGACGACGCCGGCGGCCTCTGGCGGGAGCCGGCCGGCCGCCGGCGACCAATCGCCCCCCTTGACGTAGAGGTCGGGCTGCACGCGCGCCGCCAGCTCCTCGGCCGTCGGCGTCTCGAAGATCACGACCGCGTCCACGCAGGCCAGCGCGGCCAGGATCAGGGCGCGCTCGGCCGCCGGCGTCAGCGGCCGGCCCGGCCCTTTGAGGAGCCGGGTCGAAGCGTCGCCATTCAGGCCGACGATGAGCGCATCGCCCAGGGCGCGGGCGCGCTGCAAGTAGTCCACATGGCCCAGATGCAACAGGTCAAAGTGCCCGTTGGTGAGGACGACGCGCCGGCCGGCGGCCCGCCAGGCGGCCCGCTGCGCGACGGCGGCTTCCAGGCTCAGGACTTTGGCGCTGGCCGGCCAGGGCGCGGTCGGGCGCGCCGGCTCAGGCATACGCCGCCGCGGCGTACTCGCGCGCGGCCTCGAAGAAGGCGGCCACGTTTTCCGGCGGCGTTTCGGGCCGCAGCGAGTCGGAGGTGCTGAGGATGAAGCCGCCCCCCGGCGCGCCGATGCGGATCGTATCGGCGACGACGGCGCGGATTTCGGCCGGCGTCCCCGGCAGGATCACGTTGACCTGATCCACGTTCCCCTTGAGGCAGACCCGCTTCCCGATACGGGCCTTGGCCGAGGCCAGGTCCACGTCGCCCATGGGCGGCGGCGAGAGGGTCTCGATCACATCTACGCCGGCGTCGGCCAGGAATTCCAGCGTGCGATCCATCTTGCCGTCATCGTAGTAATGGTACAGCGCCCCATAGCTGTGGGTCAGCTCGACGTTGGAGCGGATGTAGGGCAGGAACAGCTCCTGGTACTGGCGCGGCGACCAGCCGACGCTCATGGAGGTGTTGTACCAGGCGTCGAAGATCACCTCGGCGCCGGCTTCCAGCGCCCGGCGCATGATGGCCTGGGTGCAGGCGTTGAACAGGGCGATCAGTTCCTTGAGCATCTCGCGGTCATCGTAGTAGAGCAGGAACGCGCCTTCGACGCCGATGGCGTCCACCAGGAATTGATCGGTCCCCTGGGTCGGCCGGCATTCCACCAGATAGCGGTCGCCGACCAGCGCGATGACTTCGGATACATCGCCCAGGTAGGCGGTTTCGGGCGCCGGCAAAAGGAAGCGCATCTTGTCCAGGTCTTGCCGGCCTTTGAGCAGCGGCTCGATGACATGGTCGAAGGTGATGAGGGTCTCTTTGCGCGGGATCTGGCGCAGGTCGGTCAGCTCGCCGGCCGGCGTGACGAAGCGCCGG
Source organism: uncultured bacterium (assembly GCA_903872005.1). Next base: position 5,699 of record CAIQJD010000154.1, read on the forward strand.
CGCACCAGCGTGCGGTCTGCCAGATTAGAGACCTCGATATGGGCCGTGACGCCGGGGAGATCGTCGTAGGGGCCAACGTGGCGCAGCAGATAGTTGTTCCACTGCGGGTAAACGTGCAGCATCGGGTCAATGCCCATCTCCTGGCCGAAGCGCAGGTAGTGCATCCAGCAGGAACAGCCGCGCGTGCCGTTGAGAAAGTCGTAGTAGCGCGGGCAGATGGGGACGCGGTCGGGGATGCCCCGCCGCGCCGCGGTCAGGACGCGTTCTTTGCAGGTCATGGACGCCGGCATAGTTCACTTGCCTCCGAAGTCGCCAGGGCGCTGGCGAAGGTGATGATGCCAGCGCCTATCATACCCCGTTGAGGGGGGATGTCAAATGGCCGGCGGCAGAGCGAAGGCAAGCCTTCGCAGTCCACACCGCTATGGATTGCGAGGGCTTGCCTTCGCACCCCAGACCGCTGCCCCCGCCCCGGGATCACTCGCCGCGCAGGATAGCGGCCAGCTCGGCCGGCGTCAGGCCGGGCGAATCAATCCCCTCGCGCTCATAGAAAGCCGTCACGGCCGGCTCCACCTGGGCCAGGGGCGTCCCGTTCAGGCTATCGGCCAGGAGCACCAGCTTGTGCTCCGGGTAGAAGAAGAAGTCGCCGCTGATGGAGGCCGATTCGATCACGTCGTCTTTCAATTCGAGGGCGGCGCGCACCAGCCCGCCGGTGGTCTTGCGCAGGCGCTGCGCGATATGCACGCCCGTGGCGATCTTGACGTTGCGCGGCGGCTCGCCCGGCCGGCGCCGGCCAAAGAGCCACTCGTCAGAAGTCATCTCTGGCAGCAACTCTTCCGCCTCTCGCTCCACCTCGGCCGGCAGCGCGGCCAGCTCCAGCCGGCCCAACACTTCCTCAAAGCGACGCACCATGATGGCGGCCGCTTCTTCTTCCGGCGGAACCTGCCCCAGCTCGCGCCGCACGGTGGTCAGGTTCTCCTGCATACTCTTGAAGACCTTGTCGCGGTACTTCTCGTCGGGCACGCGCAGGACGCGCGACATGGTCTCATAGTCGAAGTCGAAGATCAGGTTGCCCACGATGATCGTGGAGCCGGCGATCTGCGCCGCGCCGGTGCCGGAAATCTTGCGGCCGGCCGCCGTCACCACGTCGTTGATCGGCTTGTAACGCGACGGGATGCCCATATCGTTATAGGTCTGCACCACCGGCTCCAACATGCGCTGGTAGAGCGTCGCCTTGTCCAACTGCGCCAGCGGGTGCCGGGGGCCGAGGACGATCTGGAAGAAGAGCTGCCGGCCGTCCAGGAAGACCGCGCCGCCGCCCACTTCGCGCCGGAAGACCGGGATGTTGTGCTGCCGGCAGTAGTCCAGGTCAATCTCCTGGCGCGCGTCCTGGTGATAGCCGATGCAGGCGTAGGGTGTGCCCGGCGAAATCAGGATGACGCCCTCCATGTTCAGCCGGGGCAAGGAATGATAGATCAGTTGCGACCATTCCCAGCGCGGGTGATGTCCGAGATTATAGAGTTTCATTCGTTCTGCATGGCCTCCCAGAGGATTTCCGTGATGTCGAGGGTCTTGATACGCACTTTTTCCTTGCGCGCCGCGCCCAGCAGCGTGCGCTTGCACTGCTGACAGGCGGTGGCGATGACCTGCGCTTCGACCTCTTGCGCCTGGGCCAGGCGCGTCCTGGCGACCGAGGCGGACAGGGCCGGGTCGGCCATCTCCACATCGCCGCCGCCGCCGCAGCACATGGCGTGCGGCCCGTGGTCGCGCATCTCGCGGAAGGTCGCGCCGGCCAGCCGGCGCAGGATGCGGCGCGGCGCTTCGTAGATGCCGCTGCTGCGCCCCAGGTCGCACGGGTCGTGGTAGGTCA
>CAIQJD010000155.1 GCA_903872005.1 uncultured bacterium
CGTCGGCGTGGCCGTGGCCGTTGGCGTGGGGGTGACGGTGGGGGTCGGCCCCGGCTCATGGTACATGACGCAGAGCTGCGGGTGGAACGCGAAGTCGTGGTGGTCGCTGGAGTTGAAGTAGTAGCGCACGGGGAGGCCGCCCAGGCCGCGCAGGACATGGCCGTAGTTGCCGGCCGGCGCGGCCATCCAGTCGCGCACGTCCTGGGTCACGTCCAGCTCGGCCCAAAATTCGTTGCCGCTGAGATAGGCCGAGCCGCTAGGCGTCGGGTCGCGGTCCCAGACCGGGTCGTTGCAGCCGGCGATTTGCCAGGGCGTGTCTACGGTGGCCGTGATCCAACTGGCTTCGGCCGGCGACCAGAACCGGCGCACGCGGTAGGCTTCCACGATCATGTCGTAGTCGCGGGTGGGGAAGGCCGCGTAGAGCCGGAGGATGGCATGATCCACGATGGCATCGGCCGGCACGCGGGGCTGGAGCTCAAAGCGGATCAGGGAATTGTAATAGTTGTCGTTGGCGACGATCAGCCATTCATCCAGGTCGTGGCCGTCTTCCATACGATTGTAGCCATCTATGTAGGTATCTACCGCGTGCAGATAACGGTCGCCTTGCGAGAGGCAGACTGTGATGGGGGGCGAGGCGAAGAGAGCCGGCGGAGGCGCGGTGGGGCGCGCCGGCGCGGCCGCTTCGGCGGGGACGGAAAAAGCGCCGGCCACCAGGAGAAGTAAGCCGACTCCCAAGAGGACGGCCAGGAGGGTCAGAACTACGCGCATGGTCGGTGATCTCTCCCGAGGGCAGTATAGGCGCGGCGGGCGTGTCTGTCAAGAGCGCGCCCGGCCGGCGCGGCGTCAAGCAACCGAGCCAAATCATTTGACTTTCGGGGCCTCTTGTGCTATAGTGGCACGGCTAAAATACGCTTAGAGGCCGGGTTCCGGGCAAATTTGTCCGGATGCAGCAAGAACTCTTCGCCAGTGGGGAGTTCTTTGCTAATTCAAGGGGGTAACGAGATCAGCAGCAAAGCACTTCGCGTGAACGAAGCTATCCGAACGCCGCAAATCCGCGTGATTGATGAAGCCGGCAACCAACTGGGCGTCATAGATACGCGTGACGCCTTGCGGATGGCCGAAGCAAGAGGGTTAGACCTGGTGGAGGTGGCGCCGAACGCCGATCCGCCCGTTTGTCGCTTCATTGATTATGGCAAGTTCATTTATGAAAAGGCCAAGAAGGAGCGGGAAGCGCGGCGAGCGCAGAAGACGGTCGAGGTGAAGGAGATCCGTCTGCGCCCCAAGATCGGCGGCCACGATGTGGACTTCAAGGTGCGCGATGCGCGCCGCTGGTTGGCCGAGGGCGACAAGGTCAAGATACGCGTCGTCTTCCGTGGGCGCGAGATCACGCATCCCGAAGTGGGCAAAGAATTGCTGGATCGGATCTCCCAGGAATTGGCCGATGTGTCGGTGGTGGAACAGAAGCTCCACGCCGAAGGCCATAGCCTCTTGATCATCTTGAGCCCGGGCGGCAAGAGCGCGTAGGCGCGGCGGCACGTTTGCGCCACAGGGAAAAGGGTAGAGCAGCGGTGGGCCGGCGGCGCGCCAGCCACGGCCGGCGCCTGGTCGCGAAAGCCCAACGCTGTTGAAGTTTTGGGAAGTTACTGTCAGGAGGAGAAGGGTGCCTAAGATTAAGACGCACAAGGCCACGTCCAAGCGGTTTCGCTTCACCGGGACGGGCAAGTTGATGCGCACCAAGATCGGCAAGAGCC
>CAIQJD010000156.1 GCA_903872005.1 uncultured bacterium
CCGGCCCAGATTGTCGTCGCGAAGATCGCGCCGCAGGCGATGAAGGCGCCGGCCAGAATAGCCAGGGCGAACATGGCCCCGCAAGGACGATCTTGCGGGGGTGTGATTTCCGCTCGCCGGCGCGATGGGCGCTACGCCCAAGATGTGGTATAATAGCCATCATACACCCTTGCAGAGGTTCAACCCGTATGCTCCTGAGCATCACCGTCCTGGTCTGCTACTTCGCCGTCTGGGCGGTCATCCATAGCCTGACCGCCAGCTACGCCGTCAAGGTCTGGGCGCGCCGGCTCTTCGGGCCAGAAGACCGCTGGTATCGCCTGGTCTATAATATCATCGCCCTCATCTCGGCCGGCCCTTTGGTCATGCTCTTCCTGTACCTGCCGGACCAGATGCTCTACGTCGTGCTGACCCCCTGGCGCTGGTTCATGTGGGTCATCGAGGCCCTGGCCCTCCTCGGCATGGGCATCGCCCTCTTGCAGACCGGCCTGTGGAACTTCCTGGGCCTCTCTCGGCCCGAGGCCACCCCCGGCCAATTGCAGGTGCGCGGCTTCTATTGCTGGGTGCGCCACCCCATGTATACCCTGGGCCTGGTCTTTCTCTGGTTCTGGCCGATGATGACCGTCACCCTGATGACCCTCATCATCTGCATCACCATCTATCTGTACATCGGCTCGCTATTCGAGGAGCAGCGGCTGGTCGCCGAATATGGCGACGCGTACCGCGCCTATCAAAGCCAGGTTCCCCGTTTCATCCCGCGTCGCGGCTGTCGCTATGCGCCGCCTCAAGACTGAACCATTCCGGCGCCGGCCGACCGGGCGCGACGCCAGCATCATGCAGGAGAGCGTAGCATGTTAGACCTCGCCTATATCCGCGAGCACGCGGACGATGTCCGCGCCGGCCTGGACAAGCTCCACGCCGCCGCGCCGCTGGATGCCATCCTGGCCGGCGACGCCGAGCGCCGCCAGTTGTTGGGAGAGACCGAGACCCTGCGGGCGCGCCGCAACGACGTCTCCAAACAGATCAGCCGCATGCGCGACGACGCCGGCCGGCAGGCCCTCATCGAAGAGATGCGCCAGGTCGGCGACCGCATCAAGGCCGTCGAAGAGGGCCTGAAAGTGGTCGAAGAGACCCTGCGCCAGAACTTGCTCGAAATGCCCAACCTCCCCGACCCGGCCGTGCCGGCCGGCAAGGATGACAGCGAGAACATCGTCATCCGCCAGGAGGGGACGCCGCGCGCCTTCGACTTCACGCCCGTCCCGCACTGGGACTTGGGGCCGGCCCTGGACATCATTGACTTCGACCGCGGCGTCAAGATCGCCGGCACGCGCTTCTACGTCCTCAAAGGCGCCGGCGCCCGCTTGCAGCGCGCCATCATCGCCTGGATGCTCGACCTGCACACCCAGAAGCACGGCTACACCGAAGTCCTGACGCCCAGCATGGTGACTCGCGAGTGCCTCATCGGCACCGGCCAGCTCCCCAAATTCTCCGAAAACCTCTACTTCGACGCCGAAGACGATATGTGGTTCATCCCCACGGCCGAAGTGCCGGTGACCAACCTGTACCGCGAAGAGATCATCGGCCCGGGCAAGCTCCCCATCCGCATGGTCGCCTTCTCCTCCTGCTTTCGGCGCGAGAAGATGTCGGCCGGCCGCGACGTGCGCGGCATCAAGCGCGGCCACCAGTTCGACAAGGTCGAGATGGTCAAGATCGTCGAGCCGGAGACCGCGCGCACCGAGCTATTCAGCCTCCTCTCGGACGCCGAAGATGTCTGCCGCGGCCTGGGGCTGCCCCACCGCGTCGTGCAGATGTGCGCCGGCGACCTGAGCTTCACCGCCGCCGAGAAATACGACATCGAAGTCTGGGCGCCGGGCTGCGGCGAATGGCTGGAAGTCAGCTCCTGTTCCAACTTCGGCGACTTCCAGGCGCGCCGCGCCAACATCCGCTATCGGCCCGACGCCGGCGCCAGGCCACGCTTCGCCCACACCCTCAACGGCTCCGGCCTGGCCCTGCCGCGCACCATGATCGCCGTCATCGAGAACTATCAGCAGGCCGACGGCTCCATCGCCGTGCCGGCCGTCTTGCGGCCCTATCTGGGCGGCCTGGAGGCGATCCGATGAGCGAGCCGGCCGGCGCCCGCCCGGACTACCCGCCGGCGGCCTGGCGTCTCCTGGACACCGGCTACCGCGACGGCGCGACCAACATGGCGATTGACGAAGCCATCCTGCGCGGCGTCGCCGAGCAGGTCGCGCCGCCCACCCTGCGCTTCTTCGGCTGGCAGCCGGCGTGCGTCTCCCTGGGCTACGCCCAGCCCTTCGCCGAAGTGGACACCGAGCGTTGCCGCGCCGACGGCGTGGAGTGGGTGCGCCGGCCGACCGGCGGCCGCGCCATCCTGCATACCGACGAGCTGACCTACAGCGTCGTCCTGCCCCAGGACGATCCGCGCGCCTTCGGCGGCGTCGTCGAATCGTACCGCCACCTGAGCGGCGGGCTGATGGCCGGCCTGACCTTGCTGCGCCTCAACGTGGCCCAGGCCGCGCCCCGGCAACAGCCGGCCGAGAAGAGCGAGCTGAGCGCGGCCTGCTTCGATCTCCCCTCGCACTACGAAGTGACCGTGGAGAGCCGCAAGCTGGTGGGCAGCGCGCAGACCCGCCGGCTGGGCGTCGTGCTGCAACATGGCACGCTCCCCCTGACCGGCGACATCACGCGCCTGATCCAATACCTGAAACTCGCGCCGGCCGAAAAGGCGACCCTGCGCGTCAAGCTCCAGGCGCGCGCCACAACCCTGGAAGCAGTATTGGGCCGGCGCGTCAGCTTCGCGGAGACCGCCGCGGCCATGGCCGCCGGCTTCGCCGCGGCCCTGCGCCTGCAACTGGTCGCCGGCGAGCTGACGCCCCAGGAGCAAGCCTGGGCCGCCGAGCTGCGCGCCGAGCGCTTCGCCAACCCGACCTGGACGGAGCAACGCTGAGATGTTTGTTGGCGTCTGCACGGTAGTATTGCGCCTGGCCGGCAACGACTCGCTCAAGGGCAAGCGCAGCGTCATCAAGTCCATCATGGCGCGCCTGCGCGACGAATTCAACGTCGCCGTCGCAGAGGTGGACACGCAAGACGATTGGCAGCGCGCTACTCTGGGCCTGGTCACGGTCTCGGCCGACCAGAGCTACGCCCACGGCCTCCTGGAACGCGCCGTGCATTGGATGGAAGAGACCCGCCCCGATGTGATCCTGCTAGACTATCAAATAGAATGGTATTGAGCGGCTGACAAACATGGAAGTTGGGACGATCCGCACGATTGACATTGACCACGAGATGCGCGGCGCATATCTCGATTACGCCATGAGCGTGATTGTGGCGCGCGCCCTGCCCGATGCCCGCGATGGCTTGAAGCCGGTGCACCGGCGCATCCTCTACGCCATGCACGACATGGGCCTGGCCCCCGACAAGCCCTATCGCAAGAGCGCCCGTATCGTCGGCGAAGTGCTGGGCAAGTATCACCCCCACGGCGATAGCGCCGTCTACGACGCCATGGCGCGCATGGCCCAAGACTTCTCCCTGCCCGTCCCACTGGTCTTTGGCCAGGGTAACTTTGGCAGTCTCGACGGCGACGCGCCCGCGGCCATGCGCTACACCGAGGCCAAACTGGCCCGTTCCGCCGCCGATTTTCTGCTCCGCGACGTGGAAGAAGACACCGTACCCTGGGGCCCCAACTACGACAACACCCACCAGGAGCCGCTGGCCCTGCCCGTCCGTTTCCCGGTGGCTTTGGTGGAGGGCACGACCGGCATTGCCGAAGGCTTCTCCTCCACCGTGACCCCTCACAACCTGGCGGAGGTCTGCCAGGCTGTGGTGTACCTATGTCAGAAGTGGGCCAAACGCGACAAGGTCACCCTGAGTGAGTTGATGCAGTTCATCAAAGGCCCTGACTTTCCCACCGGCGGGTGGGCCTACCGCTATCGCCGCATCGGCGACGGCGAGCCGGTCGATGTGTTTAAACTGATGTATGAGACCGGGCAGGCCAAGGCGGAGGGATTTAGCGGCTTTATGTTGCAGGCGGTGGCCGAACTGCAAGAAGGCAACGGCGGCCGCAAGGTGATACTGATCAAGGAAATCCCGTACGGTATCACCAAGACGACTCTGATCGAGCAACTCAACAACAAGAACGCGCGGGCCGTCCTGGTGGACCAGTATGGGCTGGCGGATGTGAACGATGAATCCGATGCGGAAAACGGGTTGTGCATTCGCCTCGAAACCCGTCGCGGAGCCGATGCGCAGGCGCTGCTCAATGCCGTGCTGGACCGCACGGACCTCCGGCGTTCTATGCAGTACAACGCCACCTTGCTGGTCGACAGCGCCGATGAAGACGGCACGACCCACCGGATGCCAGAGCGTGTGAGTCTCAAGAGTATTCTGACCGCCTTTATTGAGTTCCGGCTGCAGGTCATCACCCGGCGGAGCGCCTATCGTCTCAAGAAAGCGCAGGACCGGCTGCACATCGTCGAAGGTCTCCTGCTGGCCCTGGACCAGATTGATCGCACCATTCAGCTGATTCGCGCCGCCAAGGACCGGCCGGCAGCGCGCGCCTCATTGATGAAGAATCTCAAGGTGACGGAGATCCAGGCACAAGCTATCCTGGAAATCCAACTCCAGCGC
>CAIQJD010000157.1 GCA_903872005.1 uncultured bacterium
CCTATCCATCCTGATCACCTACGTGGGCGGCGTGGCCTAACGTCCGCCCCGGCGGCCTTCCATTTCCAGGATCACCTTGATGCCGGCGTAGTTGACGCCGCGCTCGGCGATGGAATGGATGTGGCGTAGCCGCTCAATATCCTCGTCTGAATAGAGCCTGATCCGACCATCGGTGCGCGCCGGCCGGATCAGGCCGGCCTCTTCGTAAGAGCGCAGCGCGTGCGCCGTCGTGCCGGCCAGCCGCGCCGCCACACTGATCACGTAGCGCGGCGCGCTCGCTTCGTCCTGGCGTCCATTTCTGCCCATCCTCTTCCTCCTCGCCCCCTGGTTCCAGCCCTGGCGCGCCATGCTGCCTCACGCGCCGACTGCGGCATTGCATCCCGGAACCGATTGTAGCGCATCGCGGAGCCGCTGTCAAGGACTTATACAGGATATACTCAAGATATTTAAGGTTAAACCTGAATCCACTTGACGCCGGCCGGTGGAAGTGCTATAATCAGGACGTGCGAAGCACATATTTTGACCGAGCCACCGAGCGAAACCATGGAATACAAAGACTACTACAAGGTCCTCGGCGTGGAGCGCACGGCCAGCGGCGACGAAATCAAGCGCGCCTATCGCAAGCTGGCCCGCAAGTATCATCCCGACGTGAACCCCGGCGATAAGAACGCAGAGCGGCGTTTCAAAGAGATCAATGAAGCCCAGGAAGTCCTGACCGATGCGGAAAAGCGCAAGAAGTACGATCAGCTCGGCTCCCAATGGCAACAATGGCAGCAGAGCGGCGGCGCGCCCACCGACTTCGATTGGAGCCAGTGGTACGCCGGCGGCGCGCCCGGCGGCCAGGGCGGCCCGCGCCCCGACTATCCCGACCTGAATGAACTCTTCGGCCAGGGCGGCGCTTCGGACTTCTTCGAATCGCTCTTCGCCGGCATGGGCCGGCGCGCCGGCGGCCGTTCTCGGCCGCGCGCCACGCAGCGCGGCGAAGACTATGAGCAGCCGGTCGAGATCACCCTGGAAGAGGCGTTCAGCGGGACGGCCCGCCTGTTGCAAATCGGCGAGCGCCGGCTGGAAGTGAAGATCCCCGCCGGCGTCAAGACCGGCTCGCGGGTGCGGATCGCCGGCGAAGGCGCGCCGGGCAACGCCGGCAGCGGCGACCTGTTCCTCAAGATCAGCGTCTTGCCCCACGCCATCTTCGAGCGTAAAGAGAACGACCTCTATGGCGAGGCCGATGTGGACCTGTACATCGCCATCCTGGGCGGCGAAATCAAAGTGACGACCCTGACCGGCGTGCTGGCCGTGCGTATCCCGCCGGAAATGCAGTCCGGCCGCGCCCTCCGCCTGGCCGGCCAGGGGATGCCGGTCCCAGGCAAGCCGAAGGAGCGCGGCGACCTCTACGTCAAGGTGCGCGTCAAGCTACCGACCGGCCTGAGCGACGAAGAGCGCGCACTCTTCCGTGACCTGGCCCGCCGGCGCGGCGGCTGAACGGCCGGCCAGCGCCAACACACCCATCGCCCGGCCTGGCCGGGGGAGGCTCCTGTATGCGTCTTTCGCGTTACGCCATTCTGGCTTTGGCCGTCATCTGGTTTCTCATAGCCGCCGGCTGTGGCGTGTGCGGCTGGACGCTGCCGGCGCTCCGGGCGCGTTCCGTCGCGCCGGCCCCGACGCTTGAACCCACGCCGCGCCCGCAGATCGCGCAGCCGACGCGCCGGCCGGTCGCCACGCCGGCCGGCGATGATCTCTTCGCCCTGGCCGAGGCCTACGAACAGGTACTCATCAACGTCTACGCGCGGACGCGGACCTCCGTCGTCAATATCAGC
>CAIQJD010000158.1 GCA_903872005.1 uncultured bacterium
CGAAATCGAGGACCCCGGAGAGGGCCAGCGCCGGCCGGATCAAGACGCCGAAGCGGATCAGCATGAAGAGGAGCAGATTACAGCCGGCGGCCACGGCCAGGATAGCGCCCAGGGTGATGGGATCAAAGGGCGCGGTCTTGCCGGCCAAAACCACCAGGCTGATGAAGGCCCAGAAGGGCCAACGCAGCCAGAAGATGAGGCGTTCGAAGGCCGGCATCGGCGACGATGGCTGTCCTTGCATGATAGTCCTCTACGGATGGGCGTATATCAAGAAGCCGCTGCACACTACTCCAGGCGCACAGGAGCAGGCCAGCGGCTCAAATGTGGTGGGCGAGATAGGGATCGAACCTACGAACCTCGTGTATGTGAGACACGCGCTCTAACCAACTGAGCTACTCGCCCCCAGGAACGAGACTATTATAGCATGAAGTCCGCCCCGGCGCAAATGCGCGTGGTGGGGGCCCGCACCTCGCGCGTTGACAAGCGCCCCCGGCTCCCGTATAATGCACCCTGCCGGCCGCCGGGACGCGCCGGCGAGGGAGGATACGCCATGACCCATCGCGCCGGCGAAGAGCTGGCCCTCATAGACGGACATTCCCTGGCTTTTCGCGCCTTTCATGCCCTGCCGGCCACCCTCGCCACCCGTCGCGGCGAGCTGACCAATGCCAGCTTCGGCTTCACCTCGATGCTCCTCAGCGTCTTGCGCGACTTCCGGCCCAGCCACCTGGCCGTCGCCTTCGACGTGGGGCGCACCTTCCGCCACGAGCGCTTCGCCGCCTACAAGGCCACGCGCGCCAAGATGCCCGAAGAGCTGGGCTATCAGGTGGAGCGCATCAAAGAGTTGCTCGACGCCCTGCGCGTCCCCATCTTCACCCTCCCCGGCTACGAGGCCGACGACATCCTGGGCGCACTGAGCCGGCAGGCCGCGGCCCAGGGCATGCCGACCCTCCTCGTCACCGGCGACAGCGACGCCTTCCAACTGATTGATAGCCAGGTGCGCGTGCTGACCTCGCGGCGCACCTTCTCGGATACGGTGATCTACGACGAGGCGGCGGTGCGCGAACGGTATGGCCTCTCGCCGGCGCAGTTGATTGACTACAAGGCGCTGGTGGGCGACAAGTCGGACAACATCCCCGGCGTGGCCGGCGTGGGCGAAAAGACCGCCACCCAGCTCTTACAACAATACGGCTCCGTCGCCGGCATCTACGACCATCTGGACGCAATCACCGCCAAGCGCGCCCGCGAGGCCCTGGCCGCCGGCCGCGACGCCGCCTTCCTCAGCCGCGAGCTGGTCACGATTGTGCGCGACGCGCCGATCCAGCTCGACCTGGAGGCGTGCCGGCTGGGCGTCTTCGACCGCGAACGGGTGACGGCCCTCTTCCGCGAGCTGGACTTCCGCACCCTGCTGGATAAGCTGCCGGCCGCGCCGGCCAGCCCGCCGGCCCAGCTCTCCCTCTTCGATGCGGAGCCGGCCGCGCCAGCGCCGGCCGAAGCCCGCCCGAACATGCCGGCCGGCGCGGACTACCTCATCGTGGACACGCCGGAGAAGCTGGAGCGCCTGGTCGCCGCGCTGCAAGAGGCGCCGGCCTTCGCCTTCGACACCGAGACGACCAGCACCGAGGCGATGCGCGCCGAGCTGGTGGGCCTCTCCTTCGCCGCCTCCGCCGGCCGCGCCTTCTACGCGCCGGTGGGGCACAGCGCCGGGACGCAGCTCACGCTCGATCAGGCGCGGCGCGCCCTCGGCCCCCTGCTGGCCGACGCCGGCAAGGCGAAGCTGGCCCATAACGCCATCTATGACCTGGTCGTGCTGCGCCGGCACGGCTTCACGGTCGCCGGCGCGCCCTTCGACACCATGCTCGGCCAATGGCTGCTGGACCCGGCCGGCCGCAGCCTGGGCCTGAAGAGCCTGGCCTTCGAGCGCCTGAACATCGAGATGACGCCCATCACCGATCTGATCGGCAGCGGCAAGAAGCAGACCAGCATGGCCGACGCGCCCATCGAGCGGGTCGGCCCCTACGCCGCGGCCGACGCCGATATGACCCTGCGCCTGGCCGCGCTGCAGGAGCCGGAGCTGCGCGAGAAGAAGCTCTGGCCGCTCTTTGCCGAGGTGGAGATGCCGCTGGTGGATGTGCTGGCCGACATGGAAATGGCCGGCGTGCGGGTAGACCCGCTCCTGCTGGGGCGCATGGGCCAGGAGCTGGAGGCGCGCATGGCCGAGCTGGAGACCACGATCCAGCAGACGGTCGGCTACGCCTTCAACCTGCGCTCGACCAAACAGCTCTCCGACGCGCTCTTCGTCCACCTGGGCCTGCCGACGCGCGGCCTGCGGAAAACCGAGAGCGGCGAATACTCCACGGCCGCCGATATCCTGGAGACGCTGCGGACGGCCCACCCGGTGGTGGAGATGATCCTGGAGCATCGCCAGTGGGCCAAGCTCAAGTCCACCTACATTGATACGCTGCCGGCGCTGATCAACCCGCTCACCGGCCGCATCCACACCTCGTTCAACCAGGCCGGCACGGTCACCGGGCGCGTCTCGTCCAGCGATCCGAACTTGCAGAATATCCCCATCCGCACGGCCCAGGGCCGGCGCATCCGCGAGGCTTTCGTCGCGCCGGCCGGCTGCCAGCTCCTCTCGGCCGACTATTCGCAGGTGGAGCTGCGTATCCTGGCCCACATCGCCGGCGACCCGGCCATGCTGGCCGCCTTCGCCCGCGATGAGGACATCCATGCCTTCACCGCCGCCAGCATCTTCCATGTGCCGCTGGCCGAGGTGACGCCGGAACAGCGCCGCATCGCCAAGACGACCAACTTCGCCATCGTCTACGGCGTCACCGGCTATGGGCTTTCGCAGCAGACCAGCCTCTCGCCGCAAGAGGCGACGGAGTTCATCAAAGGTTACTTTGAGCATTACCCGCGCATCAAGGCCTATCTGGACGAGAGCCGCGCCCATGCCGCTCGCGAGGGCTACGTAGAGACGCTCCTGGGTCGCCGGCGCTACTTCCCGGAGCTGCAATCGGCCGAGAAGTCCCACGCCGGCCTGCGCGCCGCCGCCGAGCGCGCCGCGATCAATATGCCGATCCAGGGCACGGCCGCCGACATCATCAAGATCGCCATGATCCGGCTGCGCGGCGCGCTGGCCGAGCGGGGCCTGCAGAGCCGCATGGTGCTGCAAGTGCATGATGAGCTGGTGCTGGAGGTTCCCGCTGCGGAGCTGCCGGCCGTCGCGCCCCTGGTCAAAGCGACGATGGAAGGGGCCTATCCGCTGCAATCGCGGTTGAAGGTGGACTGCAAGGCCGGCGATAACTGGGGCATCATGACGCCGCTGGCCGGCGAATAGCGCGAAGCGCGAATTTGTAGTAGAATACATATCAGACTGTGTATTCAGCATGAGGCAGTATGATGCACAAGATTATCGGCGTGACAGAGCTGCAACGGCGCTTTCGCTCCGTGTTCGATGAAGTGGTCCATGAGAATACGCCCTATGTGCTGACGCGTGGCAGCCGGCCGGAGGCGGTGCTCGTCCCGTATGAGGTCTTTCTGCGCGCCCAGGGATTGTACGAACAGGACAGTTTGAACCGCTTCGACCGTATGATCGAGCGGATGAAGGCGCAGAACAATGATGACCGGCCTGAAGATTCCTAAGTTCAAGACATACGAAGAAGAGGCTGATTTCTGGGATCAGCTTGATACCGCGCCCTACATGGAAGATGACGGGGAGTGGTTTCAAGTGGATACTCCCGGCCGGCGCATGTCGTCCGCCGTAACATCGCCCCTTGTGGGCGTCCGAGGGATCCAGACGGGCACAAGGCCCGATGCTACGAATTGCGATGCTGAACACCCTTGACAGGAGCTTACCGTCTTGATCAGAATCGAGCTGGAACAACTTCTCCTGGCCGCGGCGCGGCGGGCGCAGGCCGCCGGCGACCTGCCGGCCTTTGACCTCCCGACCCCCGTCCTGGATCATCCCAAGCAGGCGGAGCATGGCGACTTCGCGACCAACTACGCCTTGCAGATCAGCAAGCCGGCGCGCCAGGCCCCCATGCAGGTGGCCGAAACCATCGCCAGGCATCTGCCGGCCGGCGATCCCCTCGGCCGCGTCGCGACGGCCCGCCCCGGCTTCATCAACCTGACCCTCAGCGACGCCTGGCTGACCCGGCAAGTGGAGGCGATCCTGGCCGCCGGCGAGAGCTACGGCGCGCTGGATCTGGGCCACGGCCGGCGCACCCAGGTCGAGTACGTCAGCGTCAACCCCACCGGCCCGCTGCACATCGGCTCGGCCCGCAACGCCGTCCTGGGCGATACCCTGGCAAACGTCCTGCACGCCGCCGGCTATGCCGTGCAGCGCGAGTACTACATCAACGACCGCGGCACGCAATTCGAGAACTTCGCCCTGACCGCCTACGTGCGCTACGCCCAGGCCCTCGGCGAGAGCCTGGAGCTGCACAAAGAGGGCTATCAGGGCCAGTATATGATCGAGATGGGCCAGGGGATGGCGCAGGAGTTCGGCCGGCGCTACCTGGAGCTGCCGGCCGAGGCCGCGACC
>CAIQJD010000159.1 GCA_903872005.1 uncultured bacterium
TCAACCTGAAGGGCGTCTTCTTCTGCTGTCAGGCTGAAGGGAAAGTGATGGTTGAGCAGCGCTGGGGGCGCATCATCAACATCAGCTCGCTCACCAGTGAGGTCGGCCTGCTGCGGCGCGCCGTGTATGCTGCCAGCAAGTCCGGCGTCACCGGCATGACGCGCGTCTTTGCCGCGGAGTGGGCGCCCTTCAATGTGACCGTCAACTGCATCGGCCCCGGCCACATGTTGACGCCGATGACGGCCAAGATGTTCGCCGACCCGGAAGTGTCGCAGCGCGTGGTTGGGCGCGTGCCGGCCGGGCGGCTCGGTCTGCCGGCCGACCTGGCCGGCGCGATTGTCTATCTGGCATCCGATGCGGCCGCCTACATGACCGGTCAGACGATCTACGTAGATGGCGGATACTTGACAAACGCTGTGTGATTTTTTTAGCAAATGGGGATTGACATGCACCCAGTATACGGGTATAATGGGACAGTCGCTTGAGCAGCCATTTGCAGAACATCGTTGTTGGAGGAGACACATGGGGGGAAAATGGAAGTGGCTGGTCATGGTCGTGGGGCTGTGCATGCTGCTGTTCGTCGGTGTTCCCGTCTTGGCCGCTGAGCCGGCGGCGCAAGGCACTTCGGGCGACAGCGGGTGTCTGGTATGCCACAGCAATCCTGATCTGACCTACAAGTTGCCATCGGGTGAAGCATGGCGACTATTTGTGGATAAGGCGATGTATGATAGCTCTATCCACACACAGAAGAGCGTTGGGTGCGCGTCGTGTCATGCGGATATTAAGGGCTATCCGCATGCCAAACTTGCAGTGACAAGCGTGCGCGCGTACCAACTCCAGCAGTATCAGACCTGCAAGCAGTGCCACAGTGAGTTGTACGCCAAGTCGTTGGATAGCGTGCATGGGCGCGCTCTGGCCGGCGGCAATACCGGCGCTGCCATCTGCACCGATTGCCATACGGCGCACCACACGACGCTGCCGAATCAACCCCGCACCGTGATTGACAAGACCTGCGCCAAGTGCCATGCTGAAATTGATAAAGAATACGTCGGCAGCGTGCATGGCGCGGCCCTGACTGGCGAAGGCAATGCCGATGTGCCGACTTGCGTGGATTGTCACGGCGTGCACAATCAAGAGGACCCACGCACGGCCCAGTTCCGGCTCAATTCGCCTAACCTGTGCGCCAAGTGTCATGCCAACACTGAGATGATGAAGAAGTATAACATCTCCACGTATGTATTTGATAGTTACGTGTCCGACTTCCACGGCACGACGATCACCCTGTTCGAGAATCAATCGCCCGATGTCGCCACGAACAAGCCGGTTTGCTACGACTGCCACGGCGTCCACGACATGAAGAGCACCAAGGACGCGAATTCCCAAGTCGTGCAGCAGAACTTGCTGAAGACATGCCAGAAATGCCATCCTGACGCCAATGTGAACTTCCCGGCGACATGGTTGAGCCACTATGAGCCAAGTTTTCAGAAGTATCCGCTGATTGCTCTCGTGAACCTGTTCTACATGCTCCTTATCCCGGCCGTGCTGGGCTTCATGGCGATCTTCGTGCTGTTGGACATCGGCGGCTCCGTTGCACGGCGCTTCCGCAAGGACAGCAACCACGGGGGGCAGGTGTAACTATGGCTGCTACACAGAAATTCTTCGAGCGATTCAGCGTCTTGCAGCGCATCGAGCACTGGGTGATGACCCTGTCTTTCGGGCTGCTGACGGTCACCGGCATGCCGCAACGCTATGCCCTGTCCAGTTGGGCGCAGTGGATGATGAACGCCTTCGGCGGTGTGGAATCCACCCGCATCATCCATCGCTGGGCGGCGATTGTCCTGGGAGCGATCGCGTTCATCCACGTCATCGAGCTGGGCTATAAGCTGTTCGTGCTGCGCCTGTCGCCCTCTATGCTGCCGGGCATCAAGGATGGCCTGGACCTCTACCACGTAGCGCGCTACAATCTGGGTCTGGGCAAAGAGCATCCTAAGATGCCGCGCTACAATTTTGCCGAGAAGATGGAGTATCTGGCGGTGGTCTGGGGCACGGTGCTGATGGGCATCACCGGCTTCATGCTTTGGAACCCCATCGCCACGACGCAGATCTTGCCCGGCCAGTTTGTGCCGGCGGCGAAAGTCGCGCACAGCATGGAAGCCTTCCTGGCCGTGGTTGCCATCTTGATCTGGCACCTCTATTCCGTCCACCTGAAGACCTTCAACTGGTCCATGTTCAATGGCAAGTTGTCGCGGCATCAGATGGAAGCGGAGCATGGCGACGAGCTGCAGCGGCTGGAAGCCGGCAAGAAGAATCCGGTCGTGCCGCCAGCAACCCTGCGCAAGCGTCAAATCATCTTCGCGCCGTTCGCCCTGGTCATTGCCGTGGTCGGAGCCGTCTTCCTCTACTTCTTTGCCACTTACGAGCAGACGGCCATCGCGACGGTGCCGCCGGCCGAAACCGCGAAGGTCGTTGCCATCTCGACGCCGACCCAGGAGCCGACGGTCGCCGTGCATACGCCGATCCCGACGGCGCGTCCCGTGGTGGTCGTCAAGCCGGCCAGCGTCCCGCAAATCAAGCACCCGATCCTGGGGCAGACTGATTGTGTGCAATGCCATGATCTGGGCGACATCAAGCCGATGCCGGCCGATCACAACTACGCCAACAGCAAGCTGTGCGCCGTCTGCCATCGCACCGAAGCGACCGGCCCCTATCCCGCCGGCCTGCAACATGCGCTGGAAGGGCGCGCGAATTGCGTCTCTTGTCACACCAACGATAAGCTCCCGACGAGCCACAAGGACGTTGGCCTGACCAACGACGAGTGTCTGGGCTGCCACACGGTGGACAAAGCGGCGTTGGCGAAAGTGACTGTGCCAGTGACGCAGTCCACGGCCGTGCCGCCCAAGCCTGGGACGCCGGTCGCCGGGCGCGCCACGCCGGTGCCGCAGATCAAGCACGCCCTCGCCGGGCATGCTGAGTGTCTGACCTGCCACGACGCCGGCGACATCAAGCCGATGCCGGCGGACCATGCTTATGGTGACAATCGCCTGTGTCTCTTGTGCCATTCGGTCAATGGCGCTGGGCCTCTGCCGACCGGTATGCTCCATGCCATTGAAGGGCGCACCAATTGCTCGAGCTGTCATCCGAAGGATAAGGTTCCGCAGAGCCACCAGGACGTCAAGTTGACCGATAACGAGTGCTTGACCTGCCATCAGGTGGATAAGGCGGCGCTCAGCAAGGTCACCTCGCCGGTGAACCAGCCGACCGTGGCCGCTCCGAAAGCAGTCACGCCGGCTCCCAATGCGCCGACGCCGGTGCCGCAGGTCAAACATGCTGTGCCCGGCTTTGAGAGCTGCCTGCAGTGCCACGACACTGGCGACATCAAGCCGATGCCGGCCGATCACGCCTATGGCGAGAACCGCTTTTGTCTGGTGTGTCACAAGACCACTGGCCCCGGCGTAGGCCCGGTCGGCGTGCTGCACGCCGTCGAAGGGCGCATCGTGTGCGATTCGTGTCACGCGGCCGACCTGTTGCCCAAGAGCCACAAGGACGCCAAGCTGACCAACGCGGCCTGTCTGGAATGCCACACTGTGGATAAGGCGGCGCTCATCAAGCTGACCCCTGCGGCGAAGTAAGCGGCGCGTCACGCTGCCCCAGCAGGTTGGGGAACCCACCGAACGAAAAAATCGCCCGCCGGCGCATCAGCGCCGGCGGGCGATGGTTTGGGCAGAAAAGTTGGGCGTCAGGCGGCATGCGCCGGCGCGACCTCTTTGCCCTCGATCCGCAGCGAGATACTGCGCGAGGTGCTGTCTTCGCCCATCGTGATGCCGTATACGGTATCGGCGCTTTCGACGGTGCTGCGATTGTGGGTGATGATGATGAATTGCGTCGCATCCGCCAGGCTCTTCAGCCCATCGCGGAAACGCCCGACATTGGCTTCGTCCAACATGGCATCCACTTCGTCCAGGATGCA
>CAIQJD010000160.1 GCA_903872005.1 uncultured bacterium
AGGGGCGAATAGACGATCTCGCCGGCCTGGCCGCCGCGCAGGCCGATGTGGTTGGCGCCGTGATCGCTGCCCGTGAAGGACACGGAGCGTCCAATGCGGCCGCCGGCATAGTCCACGGTCAGCCAGGCGCTTTCCGACTCTGGGCCGTCCACGACGACCGCGAGGGTCGTGGACGCCGGGCGCGTGGCAACCACCGCCCCCTGGTTGAGGATCTCCAGATTCGCGCCGTTGCGCTGTACGACCACGTCGGCATTCTCGCCGGCCGGGCAGGTGTAGATCAGCACCGCCAGCCCCTGGGCGTAGATGTCCGCAATGTCGAGGGAGGGCGCAGCGACCACGGTCAGGCTCGAAGCCCACAGCATGCACAATACTACGACGAAAGCGAGCAACAGTTTGCGACGCAACATCACGAGCCTCCTTCCAATGTTATCAGCATTCTTGTCACACTGCTGATGCAGGCGTAAGGGAGGGCGGCCGGCGCGTTCCCGGCGCCGGTCGCCGCTATCGTCCCAGACTCAGCCGGGTGGGCGCAGACGGTCTGCGCTAGGGTGTGATTCTCACGACCTTGTTGGCGCGGATGGAGAAGCCGTACGCGCCGGCCGTCACCCAGTTGTCAATCAGGCCGTGGAAGGTGCTGTTGGTCCACATTTCGACATGCAGCACGCGGATGGCGCCGGCCGGCACGTCGGTCAGCGTCCAAGTGACCACGCCGTCAGCCAGTTGCCCGCCGTCCAAGGCGCGGACGAACAGGGTCGGATCGGGCAGCGGGTCGGTGATGGTGATTTCCGGCAAGAGCGTCTGCGATTCGTTGGTCACCGTGATGGTGAAGCGCGCGATCCAGGTCGGCGGCAGCGTGTCACGTTGCGCGCCAACGGCGATGGCCAGGCGCGGCAGGACGCGCACCGTCACGCTATCCGTGTTGTTCGACGGATCAGGATCGGCCGTGGTCGAGACGACCGCCGCCGAATTGGGCATGTCGCCGCCGGTCGGCCACGAGAAGGACCGCACGACCACCACGATGGCCGCGCTTTCGCCCGGCGCCACGATGGCCTTGCTGCATTCCACCAGGCCGGAGCTGCCGACGGCCGGCGTCACGCATGCCCAGCCCGCCGGCGCCGTGATGGACTCGAAGTGTACCTGCGGCGGCAGATTGTCGCTGACGACGACGTTTTCGGCGTCGTTCGGGCCGCCATTGACCACAGAAATGGTGTAGGTCAGGAGATCGCCGGTGACGACCGTGTTCTTGTCAGCCGCTTTGGTCAGGACCAGGGCCGCGGTCGGCTTGAGCGTCTCCATGCCGCCGAAGGTCACCGTCTGACGATTGGCGAAGGTCCACGTCCCCCGATAGCCGAGATCATCGTAGCTGGCGATCGTCAGGATCGGCGCAGTCACGCCATCCAGGTTGACATCCAGGGTGTCGCCGGGCAGGACGGGCGGAGTCGGGGCGCTGCCTTCCAGGCGGAACGGCACGGAGGCGCTGGGGGTCAGGTTCAGCGTGTCGCTGCCCTGGCCGGCCAGGATGGTGATGGAAGCCATGTTGCCCATGTTGATCCGGCCGGGCGCCATGCCGGTGATGCGGCTCTCGGTGATCGTGGCGGTATGGCCCTCGGTATCGGCCGAGTCATCCACCAGCATCGTCATCTGGCCGGCGTTCGTGCTGGCGTTCACATCGCCCAGAATGCCGTGCACGCTGCCGTTGTTGGTGATGAACACCGCATCATCGCCGCCCTGGCCGTTCAGGGTCAACGAGCTGCCGTCGCCGGTGGTCTGCACCCGCGCCTGATTGTTGCCGGCGCCGCAGTTGATCGTGGTATTGCTGGCCGCCGGGATGCTGGCGACGGTATACAGGCTGCTGCCGCTGCCGCCGTGCACGATCAGCACATTCACGTCCGTGGGGCTGTAGCTGATCGCCGCCGGCGCCAGGCCGACAACCTGCTGATCGCTGACGGTGACGGTGCGCGCCGTCGTATCCGCCGAATCGTCCAAGACCACGCTCACCTGGCCGATGGGGTTGTCAATGCTGACTGCACCCAGGATCGCCTGGACGCTGCCGGCCTGACCGATGAAGACTGCATCCTGGCCGCCCCCGCCGTGAATGGCGAGCGGTGCATCGGCCGCCGTGGTCTGGATGCTGATGCTATCGCTGCCGGCGCCATTGTTCAGGGTGGTCGCCGCGCCAGCCAGCGTGCTGGCGATGACGAAGGTATTCGCATCGGCGCCGCCGTTAATGACCAGAGCCGTGACCGTCGCGCCCCAGCGGATGGTCGCCGGCGCCAGGCCCGTGATCTGCGAGGCCGTCAAGGTCGCCGTGCGTCCGCTGGCATCCCGCGAGTCATCCACGGTCAGCGTGGTCGCGCCGCCGGCGTTGGTGATCGCCACATCGGCGCGGATCTGTTGCACGCTGCCGGCGTCGCCAACGGTGACGATGTCACTGCCGGCCTGGCCGTTGAGGAACAGGGGGCCGCCCGAAGCGGTGGCCTGGATGTTGACCGTGTCGCTGCCTGCGCCGGTGTTCACCGTCGTGGTCGCATTGGCAACGGTGCCGGCGATGGTGATGGTATTGCCGCCGGAGCCGCCATGCACGATCAGCTCACGGATGGTGGCCGCATAGTGAATGGTCGCCGGCGCCAGGCCGACGATCTCTTCGCCGCTGATGGTCGCCGTGCGCGCGGTGGTATCCGCCGAGTCATCCACCGTCAGGTCTGTCGCGCCGGCCGCATTGCTGATGCTGACGGCGCCCAGGATGCCCTGAACGCTGCCGACATTGCCGATATTCACATCATCGTCGCCGGCAATGCCGTTGACGAAGAGCGGCCCGTCGGCGTTGGTGGCCTGAACCGTCACCACATCGTGGCCGGCGCCAGTATTGAGGGTTACTGTCCCGCCGGCTACGGTCGTGAAGACGGTGAAGGCGTTGCCGGCATCGCTGCCGTCAAAGGTCAGGGCGTGCAGGCCAGCGGCCGGCTGCGGGTTGGCGAGGGTGTAGACGTTCGCGCTGGCATTGCCGTAGATCGTCGCGCTGGTCGCGTTGGCGAAGCGCAACGGCGCAAAGCCATCGCTCTCGCCGCTGTTGATCTCGGTTGTCGCCAGGCTGTCAATGGCTGGCCCATCCACGACGTTGATCGGGCCGGCCAGATAGGCCGGCTGAACGACGCTGAGCGCGCCGGCCGCGCTCAACACCGTCACGGTGTCCACGCCAATATAGGAAATGACCGCGCTGTCCGCCGCGATGCTGCCGGCGATGGCGTCCAGCGGCGCGTAGACGATGTCCGTGAAGGTCCCACCGCGCAGGGTGATGCTGTTGGCGCCGGCGGCCCCGCCGGTGAAGGCGGTGGGTTTGACGATCGCGCCGCCGGCGTAGTCCACGGTCAGCGACGCGCTATGCGCGGTCGGGCCGTTAATGATGATCGCGACGGTAGTGGCTGCGTCGCGCTGGGCGACCACCGTGCCGGAGTTGAGGATTTCCAGAGCGCCGCCATTGCGATGCAGGATGAGTACGGCATCTTGGCCGGGAGGGCAGGTATAAAGCAGGATGCCGCCCGCTGCAGTAGCGGCCGTTTCATCGAAGGCTGGAGCCGCCATGACGGAAACGCTGGACAGCCCCAAGAGACACAACACAACGACGAAGCCGAGCATCAGTTTTCGACGTGACATTATGCGCCTCCTCTTCACCATATCTCTTCTCTGTGATCGTTCTCATGGACTCGCACAATCACCTGGTTTCAGCATCACCCCCTTCTTATGCTTTTTCTTCATCCTCCGCTGATGGTAGGCGGCAACACATCTATGACCTCGCCGTCCGCCGGCGCGTAGTCGGGAAGCAGCGTCTGGCCGTTGCGTAAGAAACGGCCGATACGCCGCGCCGGCACGCCCACCTGCTCCATTGCTTGAGCCAGCGTTGCCCCCGCCGCGAGCTGCAACGTGAAGGTATCGCCGATGCCCTTCTCGCGGCCGAATTGCTTCAGGATCGAAACCAACCGAAACTGCACGTTGACCGAAGCCATGTCTCCTCCGTATAGCCGGCGAATGCTCGCCCTCGTCGCGTCTATGCGTCGAATTTCTTGATGGTGTACTGCTCGATCTTCTTCTGGATGGGACGATACCCGCCGCCGGCCTGCTGCGAGACCGGGAGTGTGCTGCGCGGCGACAGGATGATCTCTGGCTCTACGATGTCTTCAATGAAGTAGCGGTTGCTGGGGGCCATGTCGGCCGGCAGGGTGAAATTGGGCAGCGCGGCCAGCTCGATTTTGCTCATTTGGCCCACGCCGGTCTCTAACATGCAGCCGACCCAGTTGGCGATGCCATGCGCCTGGCACAGATCATGAATGCGCTTGGAATTGAGGTAGCCGCCGACGCGGCCGGGTTTAATATTGATGATGCGGCAACTCTTCAGCTCGATGGCGTGGCGCGCATCTTCCAGATGATGGATGCTCTCATCGAGGCAGACCGGCGTGCGGAGCGCCGCTTGCAGCCGGGCGTGATCCACCACATCGTGCCAGGCCAGGGGTTGCTCGATCATGAGCAAGTTGAAGGCGTCCAACTGTTTCAGATGCTCGATGTCGGCCAGCGTGTAGGCCGAATTGCCGTCCACCATCAGCATGATGTCGGGATACTTCTCGCGCACGCGTCGCACCACGGCCACATCCCAGCCGGGTTGAATCTTGATCTTGATGCGGATGTAGCCTTCGTCCAAGTATTTCTGGATGCGCTCCAGCAGTTCCTCCACGCTATCCTGGATGCCGATGCTGACGCCGATGGTCACTTCGGATTGCGTCCCGCCGAGGAAGCGGCCCAAGGGCTGGCCGGCCGCCTGGGCCAACAGGTTCCACAGCGCGATCTCGATGGTGGACTTGGCGAACTGGTTGCCGCGTATCCAGCTCAAGGAGCGCAGCAGCGCGTCGGCGTCGGCGAAATCCTTGCCGATCACGCCGGGGAGGATGTGGTCGCGCAACATGAGATAGATGGAATCAATGGTTTCCGAACAGTAGACCGGCCCGAAGAAGGGCGTGGCCTCGCCGTAGCCGGCCAGCCCATCGGCCCAGGCTTTGAGGATAATGGTGTGGTGCTCTTCCGTGCGGCCGAAGCTGGTGGTGAAGTGATGCTTCAGTGGGATAGCCAGATGGCGAACTTCGACGCGCTCGATTTTCATGCTGTATTACTCCCCTCTGCCATTATACTCTCTTTTCACGCGCCAGACAAACCGTAATCGCGCGGCGACGATGCGACCTCAAACGTTACTTCCAATACCGCCGGCCGGCCGCTATCGAGGGCGGCGCGCAAGGCCGGCGCAAAGGCTTCTACCGTCTCGACGCGCTGGCCGAAACAATCATAGGCTCGCGCCAGGGCGGTGAAGTCGGGATTGAGCAGGTCGGCGTCAATCACCCGCGCCGGCCCGTAGCGCGCCTCTTGCAGCCGGCGGATGGTGCGGTAGCCCTGGTTGCACACGACGACGATGATGACCGGCAGGCCATGCTGGCGCGCCGTCGCCAGCTCGGGCGCGCCATAGGGGAAGCCGCCGTCGCCGCAGGTGGCCACCACGCGCCGCGCCGGGAAGGCAGCCTGCGCCCCGATGGCGGCCGGGATGGCATAGCCCAGGGTGCCGAAGTGGATCGGGTAGAGCATCTGGCCGGCGCCATAGACCGGGTAGTGAAAGACCTGCCAGCCGCCCCACCTGGCCGCGTCGCCGGCCAGGATGGCATCGCGCGGGAAGGCGGCGCGCATGGCGCGGCTGATGGCCGCGCCGGCCATGGGAGCCACCACGGCCTCGATCCGCCGGCGCAGATCCATGACTTCGGCCGCCCAATCGGCCGACGCCGGCGGGAGCGGCCCGGCGTCCAGGGCCTGATTGAGCTGCGCCAGGACGCTGCGCGCATCGCCGACGATGCCCAGCGACGCCGGGACGCTGCGGTTGATCTGCGCCCCATCCATGTTCACATGGATCAGCTCGGTCGGGTAGCGCGTCGAGAAGAAGCCGGTAGAGACCTCGCTGAAGCCGGCGCCCAGGGCCAGCAGCAGGTCGGCGCGGGCGAAGAGCGCCTTGCTCGCCTCATCTGAGACGGGCAGAGAGCCGGCGCACAGGGGATGGTCTTCGGGCAAGACCCCTTTGCCATGAATGCTGGATACGACCGGCAAACCCAGGCGCTCCACGAAGCGGGCCAGCTCGTCGCCGGCGTCGGCGCGTGTCGCTCCGCCGCCCACGTAGACCAGCGGCCGGCGCGCGG
>CAIQJD010000161.1 GCA_903872005.1 uncultured bacterium
CGCCGGGGCGCTCGGCGCGCAGCCGCACCAAGACGTCGCGGAACTCGCCCGGCCCCAGCGGCCCGACATTGTCCCAGCGCAGTTCGCCGGCCACATTATCCACCGCATCGGGCGGCGGCGCGGCGCTGACGAAGCGCAGATAGGCGGGGTCGTAGGCGTCGCGCAAGGGAACGACCGCAATCGGCGCGTCGCCGGCGTTCTTGACCCGCAGGCGATATTCCAGCAGATCGCCCACCATGATGGGCGGCTGCGTCAGCACCGTCTTGGTGAGCGTCAGGCGCGGACGCCGGCCGTCAATTTGGATCGTCAGGCAGGCTATCCCTACCGTGCCATTGCTTTGTTGAGAGGCGGCCAGCACGCAGTTGAGCGTGTTGGCGCAGGCCGCCTCGGCGTGGAGCGTGACCACGATCTGGCGCGTCTGTCCCGGCGCCAGCGCGCCGATGTCGTGCCAGATCAGGCGCGTCTTGGCCGGCCCGGTGATGACTTCGCTGACCGGCGGGACGGCGCTCACGAAGCGCAGGCAGCCGGAATCGAATTCGTCCCACAGGCTCACGGCCGGCGCCGTTTGGCCGCCGGCATTGGTCACGCTGATGCGGAAGGCCGCCGTGTCGCTGACGACGATGGTTCCCTGCGCCGGCGCAATCCGCTCTTTGCGGACCCACAGATGGTCATTGAGGGGCGTGTCCCGGTCGAGGATATAGGTGTAATCCATGACCGACTTGCTCTCTTTGGTCCCGTCGGCGTAGGCGGCGGTCCAGGTGGCGACGTTGACCGCCGGCAAACAGGCCTGGAGGGCCGGCCAGTTGAGGAAGCCGACTTGCGCGTAGTCGCCGGTCAAGAAGGCCCCGGAGAAGGCGACCGACCAGGGGTTGCCGAAGATGCAGCCCGGCGTGGCGAAGTCCTGCATCTGTAGGTTCGTGATGGTCATGGCGCCGGTGTTGCGCGCGGCGGTTTCCCAGCTCAGCCCATCGCCCACAAAGGCGTAGTGGTTCGTCGGCGCGGTGAAGGCTTTGCGGATGACGAAATCTTTGTCCTGGCTCGCCCGCACGCGCACGCCGGCGCAAGAGAGCGGCCCTTCCAGATTGCCAGAGACCGCCAGGCGCGGCGCTTGCACCCAGCGAGCGCAGTTCTCGGCCGAGACGCCGGCCTGTTGGGCGCGCAGGTTCACGAAGATGTCCAGCGCGTCGCCGGCGGCCAGGGTCAGCCCCTCCCAGATCAGGACATGCTGCGCGCCATCGCTGAGGCTGACGGCCGGCGGCGGGTTCGCGCCGGCGAACTCGAACTCCGCCTCGGCATAGACATCCTTGATGTCGAAGGTCTGGGCCACGGTGTCCGAATTCTCGACGTGGATGTTGAAGCGCACGATGTCGCCGACGCCGGCTTCGCCGCCCTGCGGCTCGACCACGGTCTTGACCAGCGTCAGGGGCGTCGGCCGCGGCAGGATGGTGACCGGTTCTTGATCCGTTCCACCCCAGCCCCAATGGCACACCGAGTCGCCTACCACTCGCGCTTTGTTCAGCGCGCCGCCGGGGCCGGTGGGCGACTTGGCGCGCGCGACCAGGGTATAGCGGGCCGATTGGCCGATGCTCAAGGGGCCGCGCACGCCCCAATCTACTTGCGTCACCCACGTCCCCGACCAGGTGTTGGAGGAGACGCTTACGGGGGTTGGGTCGGCCGACACGAATTCCAGATAGTCGGCCGGCAAGTAATCCTGCGGAATGTGGCTGTTCCAATCGAGGATGCCGATGGGCGCGACGTCCAACGTGAAGGTCACGATATCGCCCACGTAGGCGACGCCCTGCACCGGGCTGACCAGGCGCTTGTCCAGGCTCAGGGTGGGCACGCCGGCAAGCGCAATCTGCGAAACGCCGGCCTGGCACCCCTGGCGCGTCGAGATGGTCAGGGTCACGGTGAAGGCGCGGGTGTCGCCGGGCTGAGCGATGCTAACAAAGCTATGGCTTGGATCCCGGTCGGTCGAAAAGCTGCCATCGCCGAAGTCCCATAGCCAACCGTTGATGGCATCCCCCGGCGCGGCGACGCTCTGGTCGGTGAATTGCACGGCCATCCCCAGGCAGCTCGGCTGCGGCGCAAAGTCGAAGGCCGCGACGAGGGCGTTGCAAGACGACGGAGTGGCTGTGGCGCTGGGCGTGCGGGTGGGCGTCGGCGTGGGCCACTGGCCGGCCGGTGTGGGGGTGTTGGTGGCCGTGCGCGTCCGGGTGGCGGTGAAAGTCGCCGACACGCGCGGCGTCGGGGTGACCGTGGCGGTCGCCGTGCGCGTCGGCGTGCGGGTGAAGGTGGCGGTGACCCGGCCGGTGGATGTCGGCGTGCTGGAGGGCGCGCGCG
>CAIQJD010000162.1 GCA_903872005.1 uncultured bacterium
TCGCCGGCGAGATGGTGGGAGTATACCGGGGCGCGATGGTTGTGTCAAAGCGGGGGAGCTGGAACAGCAGGCGCGGGCTTCGTTCAGGCTGCCGGTTCCGTCGCTTTGCCGACGCCCATCCGCCAGCAGGCTGCCGCGCCGGCCAGGTGTAGCGCGCCGGCGATGAAGAAGGCCGGCTGGATGCCAAATTTCTCCATGAGGGCAGAGCCGATCAGGGGGGTGACGAAGGCGGCGATGTTGGCAAAGACGGTGTTCAGGGCGGCGAAACTGGGCACCTTGTCGCGCGGCGCGATCTGCAGGAAGCTCTCGAAGAAGGAGATGTCAATGCCGCCGGTGAAGAAGCCCCAGACTACGGCGGCCGGGGCGAGCCAGGCGGGATTGGCGGACAGGCCGGTGATGACGGGGTAGAGGCCGAGGCCGACCGCGCTGAGTAAGAGGATAGAACGATGGCCGTGGCGAGAGGCCAGGCGACCAAACAGGTAGTAGCCGACGACGAGGGCGGCCTGGCCGGCCGTAGTACGCAGGGAGATGGCCGTGTCGGTGGCGCCCATGTGGCGCACCCAGTAGATGCTATAGAGGGCGGCGGGCATGTTGATGCCGGCGCGGACGAGGAATGTTGCGCCGATGAAGGTGAGGAAGCGCCGATGGTGGATCAGGGGGGTGAGCAGGTTACGGACGCGGTCGCCGGGAGCGGCGCGGTTGAGTTCGGCGGCCGGCGTTTGTTGCGGGATGATGATGCGCGCGAAGTAGATGACGCTGATCACCATGGCGGCCGTGGAGATGAAGAAGACGATCTGGTAATTGAGCGGGAAGGGAATACCGGGCGCGTCGAGGAGCTTGCCGAATGGGATGACGGTGACGGCGACGACGAAACTGACCAGCGCCCAGCGGCCGCCGTTGACGCGCGGGCGCCGGCGCGGGCTGAGCATCGCCCCGATCACGGAGGTCCAGGAGAGGTTGACGATGGCAGCCGGAATCGCCTGGAGGCTCCATAGGATGACGATGACGAGAGGGAGGTCTTTCAGGATGAAGAAGGGCAGGATGGCGACGATCAGGTAGGTGAGGCGGAACAAGATACGATAGATGGTGGTGACGCGCACGTGGTCGCTTTGGCGCTCGACGTAGGCGGCGGCCGGCAAGGAGAGCAGCATGGTGATGAGGGCCGGCGTGGAAGTGAGGGCGCTGATGAGGAAGCTGCTGGCGTTGAGGCGCGCCATGAAGATCGCCAAAAATGTGCCCATGCCGGCCGACCAGACGCCTTGCCAGGCGGTGTCAATGTA
This sequence comes from uncultured bacterium, assembly GCA_903872005.1. The sequence goes on from CAIQJD010000162.1 coordinate 1,281, forward strand.
GAGATTGCGGATGTTGCGGTCTTCCAGAGAAGCCGGCGTCGCCAGCAGGCCGCGCGCCCGTCCGATGGCGCGATGGAGGACGATGGCTGGCTTCATCAGCTATCCCTCCGAGGCGGCGCGGTCTGCGCAGCGGATTGGCGTTTCAGACCGACGCCTAGCCGCCAGCAGAGGATGGCGCCGATGATGTGCATGGCGCCGGCAATATAGAAACTCCAGGTGATGCCGACGATATCGAGCAGGAGAGAGCCGATCAGCGGGCCGATGAAGACGGCGAAGTTGGCGAAGACGGCATTGAGCGCGGCGAAGCTGGGACGTTTTTCGGGAAGGGTGGTCTCGAAGAGCGCTTCGAAGAAGGAAATGTTGATGCCGCCGGTGAAGAGGCCCCAGAGGAAGGCGGCCGGCAAGAGCCAATAGGGATTGGGGGCCAGCGCGGTCAGCACCGGGTAGAGTCCCAGGCCGATGGAGCTGGCGAGGAGGATGCCACGATGGCCGCGACGGGTGGCGAGTTTGCCGAAGGAGAAGTAACCGATGACGGTGGCGATCATGCCGACGGTGGTACGCAGGCCGATGAGGGTATCCGTGGCCTGGAGATTGCGCACCCAGAAGATGCTATAGAGCGCGGTGGGCACGGACATGCCGAGCCGCACCAGGAAGGTGGCGAGGAGGTAGTTGATGAAAGCCGGCGCGTTGAGCATGGGGCGGAGAAGCTCACGGACGCGCCGGCCCAGGGGCAGTTGGGGCGGGTTCTCGGGGGCGTAGTCCACCGGCATAACGATGCGGTCAA
>CAIQJD010000163.1 GCA_903872005.1 uncultured bacterium
CGCCTGGCGACCATCGGCGGCGAAGGGGTGGACGTAGACGTGGATGCCAGCATGAACCTGAGCTACGCCCGGCTGCCGGCCGAGACGGCGCGGGTCTTCCGACTCCTGGCTGTTTTCCCGGCCGATTTCGACGCCGCAGCCGCCGCAGCCGTGTGCGCTACACAAGAGCCACACGGACTCGCTGCCGTGATCAAATCGTTGTTCAGACCCAGGCGCAATGTGCGACTGCTATCGGTACTGGACTCCATGAAAGATCTGCTGCGCTACAGCCTACTGGAGTACACCCCTCCCCCGCTGCTGGCGGGGGAGGAGCCGGGAGGTGAGGGCCAGGGCCGCTACCGCCTGCACGACCTGGCGCGGCTCTTCGCCACGACGCGCCTGAGCAACGCCGAGCGGGCCGTCGCTGAGAAGCAGCACGCCGAGTACTATGAGACTGTATTGCGCTCGGCCAAAGAGTTATACAAACAGGGAAACGCCGGCGTCCTGGTCGGCCTGGCGCTTTTCGATCGCGAGCGGGCGAACATCGAGGCCGGCCACGCCTGGGCCGTTCGGACCGGCGCCGATCGGCTCTGTGACAACTATCCCGATGCCGGCGTATATGTGCTGGACTTGCGCCTGCACCCGCGACGCAAGATCGAATGGCTGGAAGCGGCGCTGACGGCCAGCCGGCGACTGGGCGACCGGCAGGCCGAGGGCGTCCACCTGGGCAACCTGGGCCTGGCCTACGCCGCCCTGGGCGATACGCGCCGGGCCATCGGTTACTACGAGGAGCGCCTGGCCATTGCCCGCGAGATCGGCGGCCGGCGCGGCGAAGGGACCGCTCTGGGTAATCTGGGCGCCGCCTACGCCGATCTGGGCGAGACGTATCGGGCCATCGGCTACTACGAGGAGGCGCTGGCAATCCGCCGTGAGATCGGCGACCAGCGCGGCGAAGGGAACTCCCTCACCAACCTGGGCCTGGCCTACGCCGCCCTGGGTAAGACACGCCGGGCCATCAGCTACTACGAGGAGGCGCTGGCAATCCGTCGCGAGATCGGCGACCAGCGCGGCGAAGGGGCCGACCTGGGCAACCTGGGCGCCGCCTATTCAGAACTGGGCGAACGGCAAGAGGCGATCCAGTATTACGAGCAAGCTCTCACCATTGCCAGGAAGATCGGAGATCGGCGCGGCGAAGGCGCCCATCTTTGGAACATGGCCGACGAATATGACCAATTGGACGAACTTCCGCGCGCCATCGGGCTGGCCGAAGCGTCCCTGGCAATCATGGAGCAGATCGAAGACCCTCGAGCGGAGAAAGTGCAGCGCAAGCTGGCCGAATGGCGCAGCGCGGCCGGGTAAGGGCAGCCCTGGTGGCCGCCCGGCAGCACAGGCGTTTGGAACACGAAGCGCGCGAAGTCAACGAACGGACGCGAAAGGGCCGCCTCTTTCGCGTTCGTTTCGCGCCGTTCGCGCTCCCAACGGCCGTCGCGGCGAACCGCCCGCCAGTGTCCAACATGGCCGGCTGCGCCCAAACTCGCCGGGCCATCCACGAATCCAAACACGAATAATCGAATAGCCCCAGACCGGGCCGGCTTTCGCTTACTCGTGGCCGGCCTCGTTGACTTATGCTATAATGACTCCCGCACAACTCACGGAATTGGCCCGGACGCATTCGCGCGCCGGAGGAGGATGCGATGCCACATTTTGAGATGGACGCGCCGGCCGTCGGAGCGGCCGATGTCCTGGTGATTGGCGGTGGGCCGGCCGGCTTCGCCGCGGCCGTCTCGGCCGCCCGCCAGGGCGCCCGCACCCTGCTGGTCGAACAGTACGGCAGCCTGGGCGGCGTCACGGCGCACACGCTGATTGGCGTCTGGCTGGGGAGTTACTCGCGCGATGGCGCATTCCCGGTGATCGGGGGCGTCTTCGATGAGCTGACGACGCGCATGGCCGAAGGCGATGGGGCGCTCCTGCCGGCGCGCGCCCTCCCCTCTGGCGGCCGGCACATCGGCTACGCCGACTGGCACAAGCGGGTCGTCCCGGTCGAATTCGAAGCCTGCAAGCTCCAGATGGAGCGCATGGCCCAGGAAGCCGGCGTCGGCCTGCGCTATTTCACGACCTTCGTCGCGCCCCATCTGGAAGCCGGCCGCATCGCCGGCGTCTTTGTCCACTCCAAGAATGGCCTGGAATATCTTGCGGCCAACGTGGTGGTGGATGCCAGCGGCGACGCGGACGTGGCGGCCGGCGCCGGCTGCCCGGTCGAAATCGGCCGCGAAGAAGATGGGCTGATGTCGGGCGCATCGGTCATCTTCGTGCTGGAGGATGTGGATTCGGCGGCCTGGGAGAGCTATTGCCAGACGACCGGCGATGTGCGCCTGCGGAAGGTGATCGCCGACATCAAAGCGCGCGGCGAATGGCCCTTCCCCTTCGACATCGTCGTCTGTTGCGAGCTGCTGCGCCGCGGGCGCTTCTTCATCAATGCGCTGCAACACACCGGCGTCAATGGCCTGCGCGCCGAAGACCTGACGCGCGGCATCATCATCGGCCGGCAGGAAGCGCATCGGCTGACCGACCTGCTGCGCCGCTACGCGCCCGGCTTCGGCGCGGCGCGCCTGGTGCAGACCTCGGCCGTCCTGGGCATCCGCGACACGCGGCGCATCGTCGGCGATCATCGCATCTCCGTGGACGATGTGAGCGCCGGCCGGCGCTACCCCGACACCATCGCCCTGAGCGGCTATCAATGGGACATGGCCGATCCCAAGAAACCGTCGCTGCAAGGCATGGAAAAGCAGGCCATCGCCCTGCCCTTCATGGAAATCCCCTACCGCAGCCTGTTGCCCCAGGGCGTGGAGAACCTGATCGTGGCCGGCCGCAGCCTCTCGTGCGCCTGGCAGGCGTTGGGTGTGGCGCGCATCATGCCGGCGTGCATGGCCATGGGCCAGGCGGCCGGAACCGCGGCGGCCCTGGCAGCAGCCGGCGCCGGCCGGCTGCGCGGCGTGGATGTGGCGCGGCTGCGTAGCATCCTGAGCGAAGGGGGGGCGATCCTGAACCCCTATGGGGAAGACCTCACAGGTCTTGGAGACCAGTGAGATCTTCCCGTGCTGGCCCCCCTCTCCGTACACGGAGAGGGACAGGGGGAGAGGTCTGTATGGCCGGCATGGCCGCCCCGGCGCGCCGCAGACCTCACAGGTCTTGGAGACCTGGGAGGTCTGCCCGTGGCGACAGGCATCGTGGATGGCGAAGGCAGGCAAGCCTTCGCAGTCCAGATGGATGGTGGATAGCGAATGAGGTCTTCCTACCATGACCCCTGAACGTCCCCGCGTGACCATCTATACCGACGGCGCGTGCGCCGGCAACCCCGGCCCGGGCGGCTGGGCCGCGCTCCTCATCGCCGGCGAGCACGAGAAGACCCTCACCGGCGGCGCATCGCACACCACCAACAACCGCATGGAGCTGCGCGCCGCCCTGGCCGGCCTGAGCGCCCTGAAAGTCCCCTGCATCGTGGAACTCTACACCGACTCCGAATACCTCAAGAACGGCATGTCGGGCTGGGTGCAGACGTGGATACGGAAACGCTGGCGCACCGCCGCCGGCGAGCCAGTCAAGAACCAGGACCTCTGGCGCAAGCTCCTGCCGTTGATTGAGAAACATGAGGTGCATTGGATGTGGGTGCGCGGCCACGCCGGCGATCCGCGCAACGGGCATGTTGACGAACTGGCGCGCCGCGCCATTGACGAAATCGGCCGCGTCGCGCCGGCCGACATGGACCCCGACGCCGCGGGAAGCTGACGCCATGACATCCCCATTGCAAACGGATCGCCTGACCCTGCTCCCTCTGGCGCCGGCCGCGCTGGCCCTCTATCCGGCCGCGCCGGCGCGCCTGGAGATTGAGTTGGGCTGCGCCCTCTCGCGCGCGGTTGTGACCGACGTGGTGCGCCGCGCCATCGGCATGAAGCTGGCAAAGCTGGCCGGCGCGCCGCCGGCGCGTGGCGCCTGGTACACCTACTGGCTCCTGGTAGTGCGTGCGGAGAATTTCGGGGCCGGCCTGGCCGGCTTCAAGGGGTTCCCCGACGCGCGGGGCGAAGCGGAGATCGGCTACGGCATAGACCCGGCCTATCAGGGGCGCGGCTATACCACCGAAGCGGCGCGGGCCTTGGTGGGCTGGGCGTTCGAGGAGCCGGCGTGCCTGGCCGTCACGGCGCGCGGCGTGCAGCCGGCGAATATCGCCTCCCAGCGCGTGCTGGCCAAAGTCGGCATGACGCTGGTGAGCGCCGACGCCGGCGGCCAAAACTGGCGCATCGCGCGGCCGGCTACTTGACGATCTCGATCTGGCGCGGCTCGCTGACCACGATTTCGGGCCAGCCCTGGTACAGCTCGATCTTGCCTTTGACGCGGATGGTCTTGTCTCGATAGAACTCGGCCGGCGGGCGCGACCATTTCCCGTAATCGGTCGGGAAGATGACGACTTTGAAATTGGTATCGCGCTGGGCGTCGCCCATCAGCCAGGTGACCCGGCCGCTATCCGTCGTGTGCGTGACGGTCAACTGCACGATCATCTCATCGCCGATGTGTTTGCCGGCCTCGGTGTGATTGATCACGCTGGCCGGCGGGCGCGTCGGCGTCTTGGCGAACGCCTCGGTCGTGCCGGCTTCCCAGTCCGCCTCATAGCGCGCCAGGAGCCGGCTCAG
>CAIQJD010000164.1 GCA_903872005.1 uncultured bacterium
GACGCAAACCGGGTCGCCTACGATGACGCCGGTCGCCACGAGTACGAATTCGCCCACGATCACGCGCACGCCGACGACCACCGGCACGCGCACGTCCACGCGCACGCCGATGCCCACGCAGACCTCTACACCCACCGGCGTGCCCGGGCCGGTGCATCCATCCAATGAATGGGTCAACTTCGACGGCACGATCCTCTTGTCCAATGGCGGCATCGCGCCGATTGGCTCCATCGTGGACGCCTACGTGAGTCCCAATGTGCGCTGCGGCACCTATTTCGTGACGGAGGCGGGGCACTACGGGTTGATGCCGGTCTATCGCGATGATATCACGACGCCGGAGAAAGATGGCGCCGTGCCCGGCGATGTGGTGCGCTTCGCCGTCAGCGGGATGCCGGCCATCGTGCTTGGCCCCGATCTGACGGTCTGGACGAAGAACGGCGACCGCTTCAATGTGAACCTGTTGGTCGGGCCGGCCGTGCAGCGGGTCATCCACCTGTCGCCGGGGTGGAACCTGATCTCCTTCGATGTCATGCCGCTCAATGCGGCCGTCGCCAACGCGCTCAACTCTATCGCCGGCAAGTACACCCGCGTCCTGGCCTACGACTGCACGTTGGGCGGCCTCTCCTACTATCCCAGCCTGCCGCCATCCATCAATACCCTCAAGACGATGGACGCCATGCACGGCTACTGGATTGAGATGACGATGGAAGCAGACCTGGTGGTCGTGGGCGTCGAGCTGCCCGATGGGACGCCCATTGCCTTGTGCGCCGACTACAACCTGGTCGGCTATCTGCCGCAGACGAGCATGTCGGTCGGTTCGGCGATTGCTTCCATCGCCGGCCACTATACCAGCGTGATGGGCTTCGATCCCATTTTGGGGGCGCAGTCCTACTACCCGGACTTGCCGCCGGTGATGAATACATTAACCACGATGCAGCCCGGGCGAGGGTACTGGATCAAAGCCACCGAGGCTGATGATTTGATCTATCCGTAGACGCTTGGATCGAGCGTTGGGGGGCCGGCCATCTGGCCGGCCGCTCCGACGCCATCGCCCTGGGCGGTCGTGAGCGATCCGGCTCGCGGCCGCGCTTGGCGCGTGATGGGCCGCTGCTCAGCGGCGACCATGTTCCCGTTGGGGGAGACAAACGCTATCCCGTGGTGAGGCAAGTGCCATGACCCGTAGACGCACGCTTATCCTTTCGTTAGCCGGCTGGTTGGCCTTTGCCGGCTTGCTCTCCATCGCTGTCCTATGCCTGCCCACCGGGCCGGTCTCGGTCGCCGGGGTCGAGCCGTTGCTGGTAACTACGCCGACCGCGACGACGATCCCGGCGGTGGAGCTGCGCATCGAGCCTGCGTTATACAACTCGTTCCTGGATGATATTTTCAGCCTGACCGTCGTGGTGCATGCCGGCGCGCAAGAAGTGGACGTGGTTGATGCGACGATCCATTTCTCGCCGACGCAAATCTACTGTGTGGGCGTCATCAACGGGCCGTATGATACGCCCATTCTCTCGCAGGTCACGAACAAAGAAATCTACAACAGCGAAGGGATCGGCTCCGTGCGCTATCGCGCCGTGCCGGCCCCCGGCGACGCGCCGGCGACGGGGACGTTCAATCTGTGCCAGATCTGGTTCCTCTCCCAGGTCGCCAGCCCGCCCAACGCGAACGTAGAATTCGACCTTGGCGAGACGCACGTGCAGTGGAACGCCGCGAATCTCCCCTGGGCCGGCAACAACGCCGTGGTGCACGTAGGCAATATCACCGCCACGCCGACGATCA
>CAIQJD010000165.1 GCA_903872005.1 uncultured bacterium
GACCGGCAGGTCCCGTCCCAACGGGACGAGTCGCTTCGAGAACTCCTGAGCCAGCTCGACGCTGTCCACAGAATGCACCAGATCGAAGGCCGGCGCCACGTCGCGCGCCTTGCGCCGCTGCACGTGGCCGATCATGTGCCAGCCCGGAACATCTGCCTGACCCAAGAGATGCCTGACCTCGGCCATCTTGGGCAGCGCGTCTTCGGTGCGATTCTCGCCAAAATGCCGCGCTCCCGCTCGATACGCCGCCGCAACCTCCAAAGCGCCTGCCGTCTTGCTCACAGCAACCAATGTGACGCTGCTCTCCGGCCGGCCGGCGCGCGCGCAAGCCCTTGCGATCCGCTCTCGCACCCGCGCCAAATTTTCTGCGATATAGTCCCCAGGTGTCATGTGCCTCTCGCCTCTTCACATTCGCAACACGCAACCACGCGTCAGGGCCGCAGGACGGCCACCATGGCAAACCGCCCCGTCCTTCCCTTGTCGCCCCGATGCGAGAAGAAACGGTCGCGATGACAGGCCGTGCATAGCCGAGTCGTCTCAACCTGCGTGACGCCGGCCGATTCCAGCAACACCCGATTGGCCGACCACAAGTCAAGATACGTCGCGCTTCCGTTGGAAAAAAGCAGCGGCCAACCGTCGCGCCGCTCCACGTCGCGCTCGAACGCAGCTTGCGCCGCCATGATAACCTCACTGCCCACTTCATAGCAGCAAGGGCCAATGGATGGGCCAATGCCGGCCAACAACTCCGCCGGCCGGCTGTTGAAGGCTTCCACCATCGCTTCCACCAGCGCGACGGCGATCTTGCTCACCGTGCCGCGCCAGCCGGCATGCGCCACGCCCAACGCATGATGCGCCGGATCATAGACCATGATCGGCGTGCAATCGGCGAAACGCAGACTCAAGGCCACGCCCGGCGTATCAGTGATGAGACCATCCAGACTGCCGACCAAACGCCCCCGGTCGGCCTCGCCCACCCGCTGCATGCAGTTGCCATGCACTTGCCGCACGGTCGTCAGGTCGCTTTGTTTTATGTCAAGTTCAGCGCAGATACGCGCATAGTTACGCAGCACGCGCGCCGGCTCGTCGCCCACTTCGCTCCCAACGTTCAACGCATCCCACGGCGCCGGGCTACACCCGCCGGCCCGACCAAAGATGCCGTGCGCCAGCCGGCTGATGCCCCTCATATTCTCGAACCGCACCACATCTAGCGTCTCACTCATATCTCACACACACCACACAGCGCGCAATTTGCTCCCACACAGGGCGCCGGCGCGGCGCCCTGTGTGGCGCCGCTCGCCAGACGCTCCAAGAATGCCGGCTCCACCCCACTCCAGATATGCCCCCACGGCAGCGGCTCACTCATGTCCCGCGCCCGCGCGTACTCGCTGACGTCCAAACCCGTCGCGCGCAGCGCGGCCTTCCACTCGGGCAAAGCCGGCCGACCCATTGCCAGCAGCGCCGCGCCCAGCCGTTCGTCCCCGCGCGCCAGGATAGCCTGGGCATGCGCCCATTCCGGGCTATCCGAGCGCACATGGATGCCCTTGCCCCGCAGCGCCCGCTCGGCCGCCTTGAGCCGGCGCTTCACCACCCCCACCTCCGGCGCAGCTTCCCACTGAAAAGGCGTGTGCGCCTTCGGCACAAACGGTTCAAGATTCACCAGCGTGCGGCGCGGGAAACGCGCCGCGGCGCGCTCCGTCAGGCCCACCAACGCGGCAATGTCATCATCGGTCTCCGTTGGCAACCCTACCATGAAGTAGAGTTTGAGCCACTCGAAGTCGCGCCGGCCGGCCTCTTCCACCGTATGCATCAGGCCGGCCTCATCCACGCCCTTCCCAATCACACGCCGGAGCCGCTCCGAACCGGCCTCCGGCGCCAACGTGATCGTCTGCGTCCGGCTGCGCGCCAGCGCGTCCATCAACGCCGGCGACACATGATCCGCACGCAGGCTGGATACCGAGATCGTCGCGCCCAGCTCCAACAATCGGCCGACCAGCTCATCCACCTGCCCATAGTCCGACACCGCCGCGCCGACCAAGCCCACACGCTGGCGGTGAGCCAACCCCTCGCGGGCCGAGCGTTCGATGCTCTCCACGGAGTGCTCGCGCCAGGGACGCGTTGCATAGCCGGCCAGGCAGAAACGACATCCGCGCCGGCATCCCCGTGATACCTCCACCAGATGCATGTCGCCGAACTCAGCCTGCGGCGTCCAGATGACCGAACGCGTGGGGTGCAGCTCCAGATCGCGCACCCACAACCGTTGCACCGGCGTCGTCCGGCCATGGATCTGAGGCACGTAGACGCCTGACAATTCGCTCAGCCGGCGCAGCGCGCGACCGCGACTGCCCCAATCGGCCGCCAGGATGCCGGCAACCTCGCCCAAAACGTCCTCGGCCTCGCCAATGACGAACGCGTCGAAAATCGCCGCCAAAGGCTCGGGATTGGCGCTCACCGCCGGCCCGCCGGCGATCAACAGCGGATCGCCGTCTACTCGCTCGGCTGCCAGAGCCGGCGTATCCCCTCGCCGAATGATATTCACCGCATTGAAGTAATCCAGCTCAAAAGACAGGGAGAACGCCCAGACGCCGAACTCATCCAGGCGGCGTTGACTCTCAATGCTGCGCGGCGCCGGCGCGCCATCCCATTTCCCATCGTCAAACACGCGCTCGCACACGATGTCGGACCGTTGGTTAAGCAGACGATAGATAGTCTGGTAGCCCAGGCTGGACATGCCAACGGTATAACGATTGGCATAGATCAAGGCCAGCGGAAGCCGGCCGCCCCAATCGCGGACGAAACTCCCCTCCTCCTGCGCCAATAGGCGCTGGTTCTCCTCGATCTCCGTCCAATACCCCATGGCGTCTCAGCCCCTCACCCGATTTCGTCCAACCCGGCCGCCTGCAACCAGCGCTGCACCCGCAACATCCACGCCGGAAAATGGCCGGCCGGCCAACATAAGTCCACAATGAGCAGCGCTGCCTCCCGCGCGGAGTAATACACTCGCCAACGCCACGGGATTTGCTCAACCTGCGTGCTGGTGGGGCTGGCATACGGCTCCATCCCCGCGCGACGGAACAAA
>CAIQJD010000166.1 GCA_903872005.1 uncultured bacterium
CCGCCGGCGACCACATCGGCGACCAGACGCACCGTGTGCCATCCCTTCGCCAGAAGGCGCGCCTCCTGGCGCTGGCCCCCTTCGGGCAAAGCGAGCGTCTTGTCATCCACGGTGAGCGCCGCGGTGCCCGAGGCGCGCAGCGTCCAGATGTACGCGCCGGAAGCCGGCGCATATACCTGCGCCGTCCATTCGCCCCAGCCGGCGCCCCGATCCGTCAGGTCATTCCACCGCCCGCCGAGGGTGTCCGTGCGTAGCTCCGCCAGCGCGTTATTCCCCTGGTGATCGGCCGTCTCGAAGAGCCGGAAGCGCGCCCCCTGGGCTTCGTTCACCTGCTCCTTGCTCACCTCGAAGGTGAAGAGCATGGGGCCGCCGGCGACATCGCGATACCATTCCAGCGTACCGCCGGGATACCAGGCCGTGAAGAGATCCGGCGAAGGCACGAATTCAGGCTCCAGCATGTAGAGCACATCGCGCTGCACCAGGCCACGCACCGGCAGATCATCGGTCGGCTGGAAGGTATGCCGATCCACCATCTGCGGAGCCAGGAGGCGCACCGTCGGATGCCCCTCATAGATTGAATAGAAGCGATACTTGCCGGCGTCGGTGATGAAGCGCCGCGCCACCACCGCTTCGCGCGCGTTGAACGCGTGGAAGACGTCGGCGCTGTGAGCAAAGCGGACGAAATAGGTATCGTAACTCCACCGGACGCTGAAGAAGAGGCCGGCCAGGACGCCGGCGGCCGCCAGCGCCGTCGCCGCCCAGAGCGGCCAGCGGCTGCGCCATTCTCCCCATGCGGCGCGGCCGGCTGGCGTCCCCGCCAGCACGCGGGCCGGGTTGATGACCAGCCGGCGGGCAAGTACTGGCGTCGCCTGGGCCACAAACAGGAAGATCGGCGCCACCACGCCGATGGAGCGCAACGCCTGGGGCGCTTCGAAGTCCAAAGAGAAGATGCCGCCGCTCAACATCGTCGCTGCCCAGGCCAGGATGAGCGCCTGACGCGGGCGATTCAGGCGCGCCAGCGCCAGGGCCACGCCCAGCGGCAAGACCGCGCCGGCGATGGGGTCCACCATCGGCGCACTGGGCAGATTGTGCCGGCCATTGCGGTCGCCCTGAAAGTTGAACATCAAGAGGTGAATGCGGATATTGGACTTCAGGGCCGGCCAGCGCTGCTCTGGCGCCTTATTGGCGAAGACCGATGTCTGACTGGTGCGCCCGAAGAACTCCGTCGGGTGACGCGCCGCCCATTGCGCCGTCGGGCCAAAGGCGACCACGGCGGCCAGGACGAACACGACCGCGTGCAGCCAGCCATTCTTCAAGAAGCCGCGCTCGCCAATCAGCTTGAGCAGGAAGAAGAGGATGATGGCAAAAGGCAGCAGCCGGAACGGCGCATAGAACGACAACCCCAGCCCCAGGCTCAGCCCGCCCAGCGCCAGTCGGGCGCGCGATCCTGTCCGCAGGCCGCGCAGCAGCCAGTAGATAGCCAGCGCGCCAAAAAAGGGCGTGCTGATGCCGTGCATGGCGATGCGGCTGAAGTTGATCGCCCAGTGGGAGGCCGCGATGAGGCCGGCCGCCAGCAGCCCCACCCACCGCCCGCCCAATTCGCGCCCCAGCAGCCACATTGCGAGGATGAGGCCCACGCCCAGTAGCGCCGATGGCAGGCGCATCGCGGCCGCCGTGACGCCGAAGAGCTTGAACGCCAGCGCCATGAGGTACAGGTAATGCGAAGGGAGCGTCGTAGCGTAGAGCGGGCGAAACGAGGGCATCTGCATGATCTGGCGCGCGATGACCGCGTTGTCAGATTCGTCGAACCAGATGCCGAGGGGCATGATCTCCAGGCCGGCGATGCGCGCCACCCCGCCCAGCATGATGATCACCAACAGCAAGACGAGTTCCCAGCGGTTATCGCGCAGCCAGGCGACCTGCCGGCCCCACCAGGCGCGATCCGGCCGCCATTCCATGATGATGAAGCCGACGACCAGCAGCGCCATGCTGAGGAGATACAATGTCCAGCCCCGTTGCGTCGGCGGGTCGTTGCGGAAGACCCACAGGGAGCCGGCCAAACAGCTCAGGGCGATGACCACAAAGCCCAGGCCGATCAAACGCCGCTCACGCGGCACGGCGTCGCGGGGCCGGCGCAGCGTGGGCGGCTCCGCCGTCTTCTCGCGTCGCGTCACGCCGGCGAAGAGGATCATCGCGCCGGCGAAGGCCAGCACGCCGGCGCGCCAATCCCCTTGCCCAAACGCATATTGGCCATAGCCGGCCAGCGCCAACGCGCTCGCCAGCAATAGCCAATCAAAGCTGCGGATGACCAAAAGTCCGCGTGGAATCCGTCTCAGCGTAGCACTCAGCGACGGCATACGGCTCTTCATCCGTTTCAGGGGGTTCGGCGAGGCCACAGGCGCGGCCTCGCCGACCTCCGAAAGTTCAGGGCAGCGTCTTGAACTTCATGATGCGATGATTGCCGGCGTCGGCCACGTAGATGAAGCCATCCGCGCTGGCCGCCAGGCCGGTCGGCAAGTTGAACGACTTGGCGTCCGAACCGAAGACGCCGAAAGTGGCGACGAACTTCCCTTCCAGATCGTAGGCCAGGACGCGATACCCTTCAGGGTCGCTGATATAGAGGCGATTGTCCGCGCCGACGGCGAGATAGGGCTTATTCAACACCGATTGGCCCTGCCAGGTCAGGATCGGCCACTCTTTGATGAACTGGAACTGCGAGTCGAACTTCTGGATGCGCTGGTTCCACGTATCGGCGACGTAGAGATTGCCGGCCTTGTCAATCGCCAGCCCCACCGGCTCATCAAACTGCCCCGGCTCCACGCCCTGGCCGCCCCACTGCCCCAGCGGCTTGCCATCGGGAGAGAACTTCTGCACGCGCTTGTTGCCCGTGTCTGTGACATAGACATTGCCTTCGGCATCGGCCACAATGGCGCGCGGCCCCCACAGGACGCCCTGCTCGCCCAACTGGCCGTTGGTCGCGCCATAGGCGCCCCAGCCGCCGATGGCCTGACCATCGGACGTGTACTTCACCACGC
>CAIQJD010000167.1 GCA_903872005.1 uncultured bacterium
CATCTTCCACCTGCCCGTTCATGAAGCGGGCGAGCAGCGTGTATAGCCCCACCCCGCAAAGGACCAGCGCCGCGCCCAGGACCAGGGTATACCAGAGGGTCCGGCGCACGCGAATTGACACTGGGACCTCCCGCGCTCATGTTTCGCGCAACACGTAGCCCACGCCGCGCATGGTGTGCAGCAGGCGCGCCTCGCCCTCTTGCTCCAGTTTGGCGCGAATATAGCGCACGTAGACTTCGATGATGTTGGATTCGCCGGCGAAGTCGTAGCCCCAGGCGCGCTCGTAGAGGATGTCGCGGGTCAAGACCTGGCGCGGGTGGCGCATGAACAGCTCCAGCACGTCGAACTCTTTGGCGGTCAGATCAATGCGCCGCTCGCCGCGCCAGACTTCGCGCGTGGCGACATCCATCCGCAGATCGGCGAACTGGAGGGTTTCGGCTTCGGCGGCGGCGCGCCGGCGCAACAGGGCCTTGACCCGCGCCGCCAGCTCGTCAAAGGCGAAGGGCTTGATGAGATAGTCGTCGGCGCCGCTGTTCAGGCCGGCAACGCGGTCGGGCACCGAGTCGCGCGCCGTGAGCATGAGGATGGGGGTCTGGCTGCCGGCGGCGCGCAGGGCGCGACAGACCTCCAGGCCGTCCAGCTTGGGCAGCATGATGTCGAGGATGATGAGGGCATAGGGGGCGCGGCCGGCCATTTCGAGGCCGGCTTCGCCGTCGAATGCGGTCTCGACGCGATAGCCTTCCAGGGTCAGGCCGCGCCGGACCACATCGGAAATCTTGTGTTCGTCTTCGACGAGCAGGATACGATCTTCGGTCATGGCAGAATTCCTGACGTAACAGCAAGAAACCGCCCGTGTTGGCGGCCGCTTGGGCTACAGCGTGATGGGCGACGCGAATCTTGAGCTCGCGACTTCTTCATGGTGGCAGATTCTACCATGAAAAGGGGGAAACGGCAACGCGTCCCGCCCCCAGGGGGTGTTTCACATTTTGGGGGACGGGCATCGGGGCTGCCGTAGCATCGCCCCTGGTGGGCGTTCTGGCCCCCGGTCAGACGCGCACAAAGCGCCAGGCTACAGATCACCTAAAGCTTGAAACACCCCCGGCGCGACGCCGCGCCTTGACGGATGGGCCGGCTTGTGTTACAATGACGCGTATACCCGCCAGGGGTATATGTCAACAGGAGGCGAACGATGTTGGGGACACTGCTGGTAATCGCCATCGTCGTAGTAATGGTGGTGTTGACGGTGAGCGGCAAAGGCGGCGGCTGACGGAGCTGTTAGCGGCCCCGTGCGGGCCATAGATACAGAAAGGGGAACGTCGCGTGGCGTTCCCCTTTTTGCATGGATCAGGCCATTTGGACCGGGCCGGCCGGTCGCGGCGCTTTGGCGGCCGCAAACTGGGCTTCCAGGTCGGCGCGGCGCTGTTCGGCGGCGCGCTTCCCCTCTTGCACGATGGCGTCGAACTTCTGGCGCAGCCGGCTTTGCATCTCACTTCCCTCGGCCGGGGCCATCAACGTCCCAATGGTCCAGCCGATGCCGATGCCGGCCAGGAACCCGAACAAGAACTTGAGCATTTTCATGGCAAGAAACTCCTTTCACACCGCTTGTGTGGATCGCATGGGAGCGCGCCGGGCTATCCCTCCCGGTCGCGGCGCCGGCCGGTGAACGTTTGCAGCATGATGCCCACGCCGGCGATGATGAGCAAGACCGGCCAGTAGCGGCCGAAGGACAGGGCCGTGTTCAAATCCGTGACGCCCAGCGTATAGGACAATCCGACCACGCCTATCGCCCCAAAGAGCAGCCCGAAGATCAGCGCCCCCCAGTTGCGGATGGCGAAGAGCCACTGCACCAGGCCGGCGATGCCCATGATGAGCGGCAAGATCGGCCAGAGCTGTTCCCAGCCGGTCATCTCGGGCAGGATATAGCCATTCTGCCAGGCCAGCAGGAATGCGCCGCCCAGAATCGTCCCCGTGCCCCAGTAGACATCATCCGATGAGCGAGGCGTCGTGAGGGCGTAGCGCACCCAGATGATGACGCCGACGGCGATGAGGAGCCAGGGCCACAAGACATGCTCCACGAAGAGGGGCAGTTGCAACTGCCGGCCCAGGAACCACAGGCCCAACAAGATTAACAGCAGACCGGGCACGATAGGCACATTACGGCGTTTCTCTCGCATGGGACTCCCCCTCCTGGATTATTCTTCCGGCAGGATCAGCACGGCGACGATGTAGGCCAGGACGCCGGCGCCGGCGGTGCTGAGGGACGCGATAGCCCACAGGAGGCGCACCAACGTCGGGTCAATGTTAAAGTAGGCCGCCAGGCCGCCGCAGACGCCGGCGAGCATGCGCTCGGAGCGCGAGCGGCGCAGTACAGAGCCGGCCGCCGGCATCCGCACATTGCGCCACCAGCCGCGGTCGCCATAGAACGCGCCCACGACGATGAACAGGCCCACGCCGATCAGCGCCAGCGGCCAGAAGAGACGCCAGAAGAAGCGCCAGATCGTCCCCAGGCCCACCGGCAGCACGCCGAACGAATTGAGCATCAGGACCGCGCCGACCAGGATGACCAGCGCGCCCAGAGCCACGCCGGCGCGCGGCCCCAATTCCAGCCAGCGGTCGCCGGCCACGACCGGCTCGCCCACGCCGGCCGGCCGCTGCGGCACAATGACGGCCAGCAGGATGTAAACCAACAGACCGGAGCCGCCCAGGAAGACCCACAGGATCCACAGCAGGCGAATCAGGCTGACGTCAATGCCGGTGATTTCGCTGACGCCGCCGCAGACGCCGGCGACCATCTGATTCGTCCTCGACCGATATAGTCGCTTATGGCTGGGGCCGGCCGGCGGCTCATTTCCCAACGGCTGGCCTGGATTCAAGTCTATACTCATCTGTTCTGCCTCCCCATATTGCGCGTGTCACTTGATATACGCAGCAGCGCATGGGAGGTTTCGGCAGACTGGCGCGGTCTCTAGCCCTCGAAGCGATAGCCCGCGCCGCGCGCCGTGACCAGCCGGCTGGGATGGGCCGGATCGGCCTCGATCTTCTCGCGCAGCCAGCGCACGTGCACGTCCACGGTGCGCGTCCCGCCGGCGAAGTCCCAGCCCCATACCCGCTCCAGGATCAGGTCACGCGAGAGGACAATGTTACGATTGCGCGCCAGGAAGGCTAACAGCTCGAACTCTTTGGGCTTCAGCTTGAGCGGCTCGCCGCGCAGCGAGACCACGCGCCGGCCCAGATCAATGCTCAGGTCGCCGAAGACCATATTGGGGGGTGCGTCGGCCGCGGGCGGCTCGGCGGCCGGCTCGCCGGCGGCGAGGGTCTCCTCGCGCGTCAGGCGCACGCGGCGCAGTTGCGCCTTGATGCGCGCCAGCAGCTCGCGCATGCTGAAGGGCTTGGTCAAATAGTCGTCGGCGCCGACCTCCAGCCCGACGACTTTGTCAATCTCCTGGTCGCGCGCCGTCAACATGAGGATGGGCGCGTTCATCTCGCGGCGCAAGATGCGGCAGACCTCGAAGCCGTCCAGGCCAGGGAGCATGACGTCCAACACCAGCAGGTCGGGGCGTTCGCGGCGCGCCGCCTCCAGGCCGGCCGGCCCATCGGCAGCGGCGAAGACGGTGTAGCCCTCGCGCGTCAGCCGGTACTCCAGCGTCTCGCGCAGGGTGCGGTCATCTTCGACAACCAGGATGGCGTCGGGCATCTCTCCCACTCCTCGTAGTATCGCCCCTTGTGGCCGTCTGGTTTCAGACGGCCACAAGGGCCGCGACTGCCATTATCGCGGTGGACTGCCGCCTCCGCCGGCTGCGCGCTCCCCGCGTCGCGCTGCCCCTCGCGCGCAGCGCCCATACTTCGCTATCCCTATGATAGCGCAACAGCCGCCGGTCGCGCAACTTCCACACGCGCCGTTACAGCCGGCGCCAGACCCTCCGGGTGGAAGGCGCCCGCCGGCTTGGCGGGAGACGCGCGATCAGAACTTGAACCCGATCAGATTCCAGTGGTTCAGTAGCAGTGCGAACCCGCCCGCCAGCGCGATCATCGCCGCGTAGTAGACGCGCCAGCCCTTCACGCCGCGCCGCCACAGCACGCCGGCGGCCGCCAGCGCCGCCGCCGCCAGCCCCATGGCGATCAGCGGAAGCGCCAACCCGATGGTGGTCGCGGTTCGCGAAACCCAGAAGAGCCGCGTCAGGCTCGCCAGGAAAGCGACATCGAGCAGGGCCATGAGCGAGAGCAAGGCGTGCGCCAGATGTTCCAGGCGCGTCGCCGGCGGCCTGCCGCGCCGGCGCGAAAGGAGCAGCCGCGCCGGCCAGGCCAGCCCGGCGACGATCCACAGCGCGCCCCAGAGGTAGAACATGGGCCGGGTGAAGCCGGCGGTCTCGTGCCAGGCCAGCTTCTGGTTCGGCGTCGGACGGAAGAGATAGCGCGTCTTGCCCTGACCATCTTGCCCGAAGGCGATCCGCTGGCCGGCGGCCGACTGAAAGAGCAGCGGCTCGATCTCGACGTAGCGGACGCCATTCACCAGCAGGCCGGCCGAGTCGGCCGTGACGCGCACATCGTAATCCAGCAACATCAGCTTGTAGACCGTCTCCTGGTACGTGCGCGCCAGATGTATGGAGAGCGGCCGGTAGGAGCCGGCCAGCGCGGCCGGCGGTGTGCTGGGCCGGGCGGCCGGCGGCGCGACCGGGGCAGCGGGAAAGAACCGGTCGGCGAACTGTTGGCGCAGCGCCGGCAGGATGTCGCAGGCCGAGGTCTGGTAGCATTCTTGATTGAAAGAAACGAAGAACCCCAGCCGCTTTTCGGGCAGAAGGGTCAGGAGGCTGCCGAAGCCGCGTATCGCGCCGCTATGCCCGATAGTGCGTAAGCCGTTGAGCTGCGCTTCCACGAAGCCGTAGGTATGCCCATCCAACTGCGGATGGGGCGCAGCCTGCTGGCGCTGCATTTCGGCCAGCGTCTCCGGGCGCAGGATGCACGCGCCGGCGTAGCACCCGCCATTCAGCAAGGCGAGCACGAAACGGGCCATGTCGCCGGCGCTGGCTGTCATGCTGGAACTCGGGTAATCGCCATAGTAATCTACTGGCTGCGGCGCATACGCGCCGGCGTGATACACATAGCCGGTCGCCAGGCCGGCCGGCAAAGGCGGGGCCAGGAGATAGCCGGCGCTTCCCATGCCCAACGGCCGCAAGATGTTGGCGGCAACGTACTGATCGAAGGGCATCCCGCTCACGCTTTCGACGATGTAGGCCGCCAGGGCATAGCCGACGCCGGAGTAGTACCAGGCCTCGCCCGGCGGCAGGACGCGGCGCACCTTGCCATCGGCCAGGTATGCCCCCAACGCCGGCAGGGCCGCCGGATCGAGGCTGTTATCCCAGGTCTCGTCCACGCCGGCGGTATGCGTCAGCAAATGGGCCAGCGTGATCGGTTGGGGATAGGTGGAATCTACTTGGAAGGTGGTCAGGTAGCGGTTGACGTCGGCGTGCAGATCGAGCCGGCCCTGTTCCACCAATTGCAGCACCGCCGTTGCCACGAAGAGCTTGGAGATGGAACCCACGCGCATGACCGTGCGCTCGGGATCCATCGGCGTTGCCGTCTCGACATTGGCCAGACCATAGCCTTTGGAGAAGATGACCTGACCGTCCTGCACGACGACGATCACCGCGCCGGGGGTATGCGTCTGCGCCAGTTGCGCCGGAAAGAAGGCGTCCATGAACTGCTCCACCTCATCGGCTGAGATGGAGCCGGCCGGCGGCGCGGCGTGCGCCGGCGCAGCGGCCGGGCCAAGCCAGCCGGCCCCAAGCGCGATCAATAGGAGCGGGATGAGGACGCGGCTCAGGACCCGGCACGGCGTGGTGCGCCGGGTTTCTCGGGCGCGGAACAAGGG
>CAIQJD010000168.1 GCA_903872005.1 uncultured bacterium
CGTCGCGGCCGGCGGGGCGCGCTACAAGGCCGCGCCGGACCTGGTCTGCTATGTGGATGTGAGCGACGGCAAGCTGGACATCCACTTCCTCTCCGTCGTCGGCCAGCCCAAAGCCGACGCCATCTACATCCAGCAGATCTACAAGTAGCAGTCCAGACGGAACTTCCTTGCGCCCGGGATCGCGTGATCTCGCCCTCCGCAGGCAGTACAGCCTGCGGAGGGCTTTGCGTGGCCGGCGGCCGGCCGTAATGGGCACACTGATATCACGCATCGAAGATAGCTATCGAATGCCATATAGACCCGGTCTCATTCTTTTTCCCATATTGACAACGCCCGTAAATCGCTGTATAATACACTTAGTTCTTTAGTGTGCAGACGTTTGGCGCGTCGATAGACCTATTTTCACAAGGAGAGGTTAAGACGACTATGGACAAGAAGCGGTTTCCCCAAAAACTAAGCGTCATGTTTCGTCTCATGCTGCTGGCCATGCTGGTAGCGCTCTTGCTGCCGGCCTTGCCGGCCGCCGCCGGCAGCCCGGCGCATCAGGAGCGGCAGGCTCCGACGGACCGGCCGGCCCACGAGGGCGTCGCCGCCACGGCCGGCGAAGTGAACGCCAGCGACATCTCCATGAGCGCCAAGAAGATCTTCCCGGCCGATGGGGATGACGATGGCGACTTCGGCCAGGCCGTTGGGATCAGCGGGGATGTGATGCTGGTCGGCGCGCCGGACGCCGACTTCGATGGATATGATGAAGTAGGCCTGGCCTACCTGTACGGGCGCAACGCCGGCGGGCCGGGGAACTGGGGCCTGATCAAGGAGCTGTACGCCAGCGACGGCGACGATTTCGACTACTTTGGCGAGGCCGTGGCGATCTATGGCACGACGGCGGTCGTGTGCGCGCCGGATCACAATGTCGATCGGGGCGCGTGCTACGTCTTCGAGAAAGACGCCGGCGGCCTGAACATGTGGGGCGAGGTGACCGAGCTGAACGCTAACGACGGCGACGATGACGACTACTTTGGCGAAGCGGTCGCCATCTTCGGCTCGATCATCGTCGTGGGCGCTCCTGACGCCTGGATTGATGGCAATGAGGAACAGGGCGCGGTCTATCTCTTCGGGCGCAATGTCGGCGGGGCCGGCAACTGGGGCCAGTTCAAGAAGCTGACCGCCAGCGACGGCGATGCATACGACTACTTCGGCGAATCGGTGGCGATCAACGGCGCGACCGTCGTCGTCGGCGCATCTGACGCCTGGATAGGCGGCTACGAGGACGCTGGCGCGGCCTACGTCTTCGGGCGCGATACGGGCGGGGCCGGCCACTGGGGCGAGGTCAAGAAGCTGGTCGCCAGCGACCCGGGCTACGAGGCCTACTTCGGCACGAGCGTCGGCGTCAGCGGGACGACCATCGTCGTCGGAGCTGATGACGCTGACGTGAATGAGAACGATGAGCAGGGCGCGGCCTACGTCTATGAGCGCGACCTGGGCGGCTACGAGCAGTGGGGCCAGCTCAAGAAGCTCGTCGCCCCCGATGGCGACGAATATGACTACTTTGGTGTATCCGTCGCCATCAGCGGGCCGGCCATCATCGTCGGCGCATCTGACAAGACCACGAATGGCGAAAGTGACGCCGGCGCGGCGTATCTCTTCGGACGCAACACCACCGGCGCCAACGAGTGGGGTCTGATGACCAAACTCGTCGCCACCGACCCGAGCTACGAAGCCTACTTCGGCGAAGCAGTCGCGATTGACAATGTCACGGTGGTTGTGGGCGCCGACTGGGCCTACGGGTACACCGATGGCGGCGAAGACTATTACACGGGCGCGGCCTATGTCTTCATGCCCTACGGCCTGCGCGTCAACAGCGCCGGCCCGAAGTACATTGACCAGGCTGGCAACCTCTGGGTCGCTGACCGCTCGTGGCTCGCCGGCGTGCCCATCACGCCGGGCACCACTCCGTGGGGCTATGTCGGCGGCATCGGCCGGAGCGTCACGGCGCCCATCAGCGGCACCGAGGACGACAAGCTCTACCAGACCGAGCGGCTCTACACCGGCGCGGCCAAGCCGGGCTACAAGTTCGTCGTGCCCAATGGCCGCTACATGATCAGCTTGAAGTATGCCGAGACTTACTGGGGCGTCTCGGGCAAGCGCAAATTCTCGGTCATGGCCGAGAAGACGATCTGCTTCTCGAACTATGACATCTACATGACGGTCGGGGCCAAGAACAAGGCCGCGCCGGACAAGGTCTGCTACGTAGAAGTGACCGACGGGATGCTGGACATTGACTTCATCTCCGTCATCGGCCAGGCCAAGGCCGACGCCATCTACATCCAGCAGATCTACAAGTAGCAGCCCACCCCCACCGGCTGCTGTCCGCCAGACCTCCCGCAGGTTTCGTGACCTGCGGGAGGTTCTCTTTTGCCGGCCGGCGCGCCGAGCCATCCACCGAAGAAAGCGGCTCCCGTTGTTTTTCCATGTACTGACTCGTATATTGGCGTATTGACATTGGCATTAAACGGTGCTATACTAAAAATAGTGTTCGTATTCAAGGATGCAACGCGTTCATGATAAGACAAGGAAGGAGAGTATGAAGCGAATATGAACAAGTCCCGACTTTCTCAGAAACTGAACGTGACGTTTCGTTTCATCCTTCTGGCGATGCTGCTGCTCGCCCTGGCGCCGGCGCTGCCGGCTGCCGCGGACGAACCTGCCACGCCGGCGGATGAGGATGCCGCTGCTGGCGATGTCAACGCCAGCGTCTTCTCCCTGGGCGCCAAGAAGATCGTCGCCGCGGATGGCGCGAACAATGACCGCTTTGGCAACGCGGTCAGCATCAGCGGCGATCTGATGGTGGTCGGCGCGCCGAGCGCCCACTGGAATGGCGCGGCCTACGTGTATGGGCGCAACGTGGGCGGGCCGGGCGCCTGGGGCCTGATCCAGGAGCTGCAAGCAGACGATGGGAAAACCTCAGATTCGTTTGGCGTCTCCGTAGGGATCTACGGCACGACGGTCGTGGTGGGCGCGTATTCTGCGACCGGGCCAGGCTTTTCCTATCAAGGCGCGGCCTACGTCTTCGAGAAGGACGCCGGCGGGGCCGGCGCATGGGGCCAGGCCGCCAAGCTGACCGCCAACGATGCCGCCCAGTACGACTATTTCGGCTACTCAGTTGCCATCTACGGCTCAGTCATCGTCGTCGGCGCCACGCAGGCGGACGTGGGGAGCAATCGCAATCAGGGCGCGGTCTATCTCTTCGGGCGCAACGCGGCCGGCGCCTGGAACCAGTTCAAGAAGCTGACCGCCAGCGACGGCGCAGAAGATGACTCCCTGGGCGCATCCGTAGCCATCAACGCCGCGACCATCGTCGCCGGCGCGGAGGGGGCTACGGTGGCCGGCAATACGCTCGCCGGCGCGGCCTACATCTTCGGGCGCGATGCCGGCGGGGCCGGCGACTGGGGCCAGGGCAAGAAGCTGGTCGCCAGCGACCCCGGCCATTTCGCGCATTTCGGCCATTCCGTCGGCATCTATGGGAACACCGTCGCCATCGGCGCACCACAAGCCAAGATAGGCAGTAATGCAGAGCAGGGCACGGTCTATCTCTTCGAGCGCGATCTGGGCGGCTATGAACAGTGGGGCCAACGCAAGAAGCTCGTCGCCCCGGATGGCGCGTACAAGGATACATTCGGCAAGTCCGTCTCCATCAGCGGCTCGAATGTCGTCGTCGGCGCGGATGGCGCGGCCGTCGGCGAGACAGCCGGCGCTGGCGTGGCCTACCTCTTCGAGCGCAACACGGCCGGCGCTAACGCCTGGGGCTTCCTGACCAAACTCGTCCCCCCTGACCCCACCCGGTTCGGCTTCTACGGTGCGGCCGTGGCGCTGGACAACGTGACCATCGCCATCGGCGCGAATCGGGCCACCAACGGGATCCCCACGGTGAATCTTGGCGCGGTCTACGTTTATGTTCCCTATGACCTGCGGGTGAACGTCGCCGGCCCGAAATACGTGGACACGGCCGGCAACCTCTGGCAGGCCGACCGGCCCTGGCCCACCCTGGGAGGGGCCGTGGTGACCTGGGGTTACATCAATGGCAACGGGCGCACGACGACGCAGGCTATCGCCGGCACGGACGATGACAAGCTCTATCAGTCCGAGCGGCTCTGGACTGGCGCAGCGCAGCCGGGCTACCGCTTCGTCGTGCCCAACGGACGCTACAAACTCACTTTCAAATACGCCGAGACCTACTGGAACGCGGCCGGCAAGCGCAAGTTCAGCATCATGTCGGAAGGCAAGATCTGCGCCGCCAACTATGACCCGTATGTGGCCGCCGGCGGGGCGCGCTACAAAGCCGCGCCGGACCTGGTCTGCACCGTGAATGTGAGCGATGGGATTCTGGACATCCACTTCATGTCCGTCGCCGGCCAGCCCAAAGCCGACGCCATCTACATCCAGCAAATCTACCAGTAACCGCCATCTCTGGTAGGCTGCTGTCCGCCGAGCCACCCGCAGGTCGCGTAACCTGCGGGTGGCTCTCTTTATACGTGACAACAGCATGAGTGCGTTTCAGTTTTTGGGTCAGGAGCGTCCCGACGCGCCTTGTAGCATCGCCCCTTGTGCGCGTCTGGGATTCGGACGGCCACAAGGGCCGATGCTACGATGGCCGACTGGAGTTTGAAACACACCCGACATCATGGGCCTGTTGACGGCGCCATTGATTCGCTGTACAATGTCATAGTCCCTTCATGCGCAGGGATAGGGCGCGTCGCGATGATCGGTTTTCACAGGGAGGGGGTGAAGCGACTTTGGACAAGAATCAGCTTTCCGAGAAACTGAACGTTATGGTTCGTGTTATCCTTCTGGCGATGTTGGTAGGGGTCTTGCTGCCGGCCGTGCCGGCCGCCGCCGAAGACCCGGCCGGCGATGTCAGCGCCAGCGCCATCTCCCTGAGCGCCAGGAAAGTGTACCCGGCGGACGGCGAGAACAGGGACTACTTCGGCGAGGCCATCGCCATCGCCGGCGACCTGATGGTGGTCGGCGCGCCGCATGCGAACGTGGCAGGCGGCAATCAGGCCGGCGCAATCTACCTGTACGGGCGCAACGCCGGCGGGCCGGGGAACTGGGGCCTGATCAAGGGGTTAGTTGCCGGCGACCACGCAGCGGGGGACCACTTCGGCGAGTCCGTGGCCATTGATGGCACGACGATCGTGGTGGGCGCGTACGGGTTCAATCATTACCAGGGCAAAGTTTACATTTTTGAGTCGGACGCCGGCGGTGAGTGGGGTCAGGTCGCCATACTGACTGCCGACGATGCCGCGCCCAACAATTTTCTTGGCAAAGCGGTTGCCATCTCCGGCTCGACGGTCGTCGTCGGCGCCGAAGGCGCCTGGTTGGATGGCCGTGAGGCCCAGGGGGCGGTCTATCTCTTCGGGCGCAACGCCGGCGGAGCCAACGCCTGGGGCCAGATCAAGAAGCTGACCGCCGGCGACGGCAACGCCTACGACTACTTCGGCGTATCGGTAGCCATGCAGGGCGATACGATCGTCGTGGGCGCCTGTAGCGCCGACGCCCCTGGTTACGCGGATGCCGGCGCGGCTTACCTCTTCCGGCGCGATGTTGGCGGGGCCGACGCCTGGGGCCAGTTCAAGAAGCTGGTCGCCGGCGACCTCGACGAGGCCGCCTTTTTCGGCATGCGGGTCGGCATCTCCGGGACCACCGTCGTTGCCGGCGCTCCGTTGAACCATATA
>CAIQJD010000169.1 GCA_903872005.1 uncultured bacterium
CCGACGAGCTGCACCGCGCCCGCGAGTTCAACAAGGGCCGGCTCCTGCTGCAAATGGAGAACACCTCGGCGGTCGCCTCCTGGTACGGCAGCCAGGAAGCCTACCCCGGCCGGGTCTACTCGGTAGACGAGATCGTCGCCGGCCTGGAGGCCGTGACCATTGAAGACATCCAGCGCGTGATCGGCCAGTCCTTCCAGGAGCAAAAGGCCAACCTTGCCATCGTCGGGCCATTCGATGATCCAGCGCCCTTCCAGGCGCGCCTGGAACAACCCTGGACCTGACCGCAAAAATAGGACAAATTGATGATTGACAGAACTCTATATATGCAGTATAATCGCTGTATAGTAATTAGACTATTCTACATATCGCCGGGCGCGCGCAATGCATTGGGAGGCGGACGGAGACGGCCCACATGACCGTCAGCAGGACCTATCACGCAAGCAAACGGGAGGCACGGGCAATAATGGCGGGAAACGAGAAGAAAGGCAACAAGCGGTTTCAAGTTCTCGTCGTAGATGACGACCAGGAGATCGGGTACATGTTCCAGCGGTTGCTGGGAGGGCCACAAACTGTGACCCTGGCCCATGACGGTTACGCTGCGCTGGAACGCGTGAGGAATGAGAAGTACGATCTCATCTTTCTGGACGTGCGATTGCCGGGCATGGACGGCGTCCAGACGCTCGAATCGGTCAAAGCGATCCAGCCAGATGCTATTGTCGTAATGATGAGCGGATATTCAGTCGAAGACGAAATAAAGAAAGCGATGGCTATGGGCGCACAAGACTTTATTGCAAAACCGTTCGAAGACATTGATGAGATCATGACCATTGAAGAAGTAGCGCGCTACCTCAGCCTGCATGAGCTGACCGTGCGCCGGCTTGCACGCGAAGGTGAGATCCCCGCCTTCAAGATCGGCCGTCAATGGCGCGTGAAGAAGGCGCTCTTGGACCGGTGGATTGAGCGCGAAGCCATGCGTAACGTCAACTTGGATCGCTCCTCCAGCTAACCGTCGCGCCCACGATCTTGAGGACATGACGCGCAGGCGCCGATGGGCGTCGCTTTGCGTTCGGTTGAAGGAGCCAGCATGCCTCGGGAACATGTCCTGGTGGTAGACGACGAAATAGATGTCGTCGAGCTTTGTCAGCGTCTGCTTGAGCGCGAAGGGTATGAGGTTGAGACGGCCGGCAATGGCTGGGAAGCCATCGAAAAAGCGCGCCGGCGCCCCTTCGATCTATTGCTGACGGACGTCAAGATGCCTGGCATCACCGGCCTGGAAACTGCCCAGGCCGTCAAAGAGTTGCGCCCCGACATCGTCTGTGTGACCATGACCGGCTACAGCAGCATGGGCATGGCCATTGAGGCGTTGCGCCTGGGCGTAGACGAATTCGTCGTCAAGCCGTTCACGCCCGACGAACTGATCAGTTCCATCAGCAAAGCGCTGGAACGGGTGCGGCTGCGCCGCGACAATATCCGCCTGCACGCCTTGATTCCCTTATTCGAGTTGAGCAAGGTATTTCTTGGCACCTTCCGGGAAGATGACATCCTGGAGCAGGTCGCGCGCATCGCACAACAAGAGACTCACGCCGGCGGCGTCCTCATCATCTTGATTGATCCGCAGACCGGCCAGATCGTTGGCCGGCGAGCCGCCGGCAGCTTGAGTCGGGTGCCGCTCAGCGCCCAGGGCGGCTGGGCCATCCCCTGGACCCTCATCGCCCACCCCAAGCCGCTTCACGTCTCGGTCGTCACCACCGTAGACGATGCCATGCGCGCCCAACTGGAGGCCGTCGGCGTCGGGGCGCTCATCGGCGCGCCGCTGCTGACCCAGGATCGCGTCATCGGCGCGTTGATGGCAGCGCGCGAGCCGGGCGCAGCCGAATTCAGCGCCGGCGATGCCGAACTCCTGGCCATCCTCAGCGGGCAGGCCGGCATCGCCATCGCCAACGCGCGCCTCTTCGAAGAAGTGCAACGCTCCTACGAAGAATTGAAGAAACTCGACCGCATGAAGAGCGAGTTCATCAACATCGCCGCGCACGAACTCCGCACCCCGCTGGCAATCCTGATGGGCTACGCCAGCATCCTCGGCGATGAAATCAAGCAGGCCGAGCAGCGCGAATGGTTGGACATCATCGTCCGCAATGCCATGCGCCTGCGTTCCATCATTGATGACATGCTCAACCTGCGCAACCTGGAGCGTGGCGATATCGGCTTGCGGCCGGAGCGGCTGCGTATCCCAGACGTGATCCAGGACGTGGTCAAAGACCTGGCGCCCATGGCCCGCGAGAAAGACCTGAACCTGCAAGTGAACACGCCGGCGAGCTTGCCGCCCATTGAAACGGACCGCAACAAAGTGGAGAGCATTCTGATGAACCTCCTCTCCAACGCCATCAAATTCACGCCGGCCGGCGGACGCGTCCTCGTCAGCGCCGAGCCGCTGAATGGCGGCGTGCGCGTCCACGTCGCCGATACCGGCGTCGGCATCCCCGCCGAAGCATTGGCCAACATCTTCGAGCCATTCTACCAGGTCGAGGACTCGTTAACGCGCGAGCATGGCGGCATCGGCCTGGGATTGACCATCGCCAAAGGGATGGCCGAATTGTGCGGCGGGCAAATCAGCGTCGAAAGCGTCCCCGGCAGGGGCAGCCGCTTCTCGTTCTCGCTCCCGGCAACTTGCGAGCGTTAGCGCCGGCCAACGCCGGCCGAACTACCCCGAAGCCCGCCCCCGGCGGGCTTCGCTCTATTCCGCCTCCAGGAGGGCGCCATGTTTGACATCCTCATCACCAACGGCAAAATCGTGGACGGCAGCGGGGCGCCCTGGTTCCGCGGCGACCTGGCGATTCAAGGCGAGCGCATCGCCGCGCTGGGCCAACTGGCCGGCGCGGAAGCGCGCCTCGTCCTGGATGCCGGCGGCAAGATCGTCTGCCCCGGCTTCGTGGACGTTCATTCCCACACCGACCGCACGATCCTGGCGCACCGCCAGGCCCTCAGCAGCATCTACCAGGGCATCACCACCGAGATCGTCGGCAACTGCGGCCTCATCGCCGCGCCGATCTGCGACCGCAACCGGCCGGCCCTGGAGAGCTTCGTCGCCTCCATCTGCCCCGACCTGCGTATTGATTGGGAGAGCCTGGGCGATCTGATGGATCGCATGGCGGCCGGGACGGCCGTGAACCTGGGGGTGCAGGCCGGCCACAGCCCGCTGCGCCGCGCCGCCATCGGCCTGGAAAACCGCGCCAGA
>CAIQJD010000170.1 GCA_903872005.1 uncultured bacterium
CCGGCGCGCAGGGCGCGCTCCCGTTCCGCCTCTGCCTGCAACAGGCTGCTCAGCCGACAGAGATTGCGATAGCCCTCTTGCTCGGCCGCCAGAAGGAGCAGACGATGGTCGTCGCTCGTTTGCAGGTCCATGCCGATGATCGGCTTGATCTTGGCCGCCAGGCATTGATCGTAGAACGCCATGACGCCGTAGAGCGCGTTGCGGTCGGTCAGCGCCACGGCCGGCATGTCCAGGCGCGTCGCCGCAGCGACGATCTCTTCCAGCCGGCACGCGCCTTGCAGTAAAGAGAAGTTAGAGTGCACGCGCAGATGCGCGCAAGACGCGCTCATGGAATACCCTCCTCGTCCGGCGCGAGCGACGCCTCGGCCGGCGCGGTGCGGCGTTCCACGGCGTTCAGCAGCGACCGCTTCGCCCGGGGGTTCTCGGCTTCCAAAAAGCGCAGGATGCCGGCCATCCGGGCGCGCCGCTCGGCAGCCCCGTCGCTGCACGTCGTCAAGGGGAAATCGAAGATGCCGCTGCGCGCGAAGCGGACGATCTCGCGCTCTTCCAGCAGATACAGGGGTCGAATCAACGTCAACGCGCCCCCGAAGAGCGTGATACGCGCCGGCATCGTCTCGCAACGCCCCTGGTAGACCAGATTCAGCAATGTCGTCACCGCCACGTCGTCCGCGTGATGCGCCAGCGCCACCTTGTTACACCCCAGGCGTTGCGCCGCCCCAAAAAGGGCTTTGCGCCGGCTCATGGCGCACGGAAAGCACCGGCTGGCCCGCGGGCGCGCCGGGGCCTCCAACGGCTCCGCCGGCACGATGACGCCCTCCACGCCTATCTCGCGCCACCATGCTTGCAACCACGCCGCAGCGCCCTCGCCGGCGCAACTGCCGGCATTCGCCACATGCACCGCCCGCAAGTCCAGGCGCGGCGCGCCCGTCCAGCGCTGCAGCAGATTCAGCAATGTGGCGCTGTCCTTGCCGCCGGATACTCCCACCGCGATGCGATCGCCGGCCTCGAACAGGCGATAGATCCGCTGCGCCTTCGCCACGGACTTGAGCAGATAGAATGCCAATCGGTCAGGATGTGTCACCCTTGTCTCGTCTCTCCCACGTCACGGCGCCGACAATGCGCCGGCGCGCATGGCGATTCTAAGCCTTTCGGTCGCAAACGTCAACCGCGCCGCCGCATTCTTTCTTGCGCCGGCCCTGGAATGATGCTATACTGCCGCGGCCCGCAGACCGCCGGCGCCAGGAAGGAACCATGACCACTTCACCCACACCCACAGAACCGCACGCGCCACCGGCCCAGCGCGCCTGGCCGGCGTCGCCGCGCCAGACCGTACAGGCGCGTCTGCCGGACGGCCGCATTTTTGAGGGGCCAAGCGACGCGACGCTAGAAGCCTTCCTGGAGGCGGCCGGCCCATGGCCCGCGCCAATCATGGCCGGCTCGGTAGACGGGCGCCTGCGCGAACTCTCCTACCCGCTGGCCCACGACGCCGCCATAGAACCGCTTTCCATGGCCACCGGCGACGGTATGCGGATCTATCAGCGCTCTTTGACTTTCTTACTGGTCGTCGCCGTCCACGAGATCTTCCCCGACGCCGGCATCATCGTAGATCACGCCATCGTGCCCGGCGGCTTCTTCTGCCAGGTTGCCGGCCGGCCCCCGTTTGACGCCGCCGAATTGGCCCGCATTGAGACGCGCATGCGCGAGATCGTCAACGCCAACGAAACCATCGAGCGTCGCCACGTTCCCGTGGAAGAGGCGCGGCGCATCTTCGAGACGCAACAGTATGATGACAAGCTCCGGCTCCTGCAGGAGAATCGCAGCGGGCGCACGGAGCTATCTCTGTACTCCCTGCGCGGGGTACATGACTACTTCTACGGCTATATGCTCCCCTCGGCCGGCTATCTACAGTACTTCGCGTTGCGGCCCACCCCCGGCGGTTTCGTGCTGCTCTTCCCGCGCCGAGAACACCCGACGCGGCTTGCCCCCTATCCCGGCGCATCCAGGCTGACAGAAGTCTTTCGCCAGCACGTGGAAGCCATGCAGGTCATGGGCGTCGAAGATGTGGCCGCGCTCAATGCCGCCGTGGCCGAAGGGCGCTTGCGTGAGATCGTGCTCGTCTCCGAAGCGTTGCACGAGCGTCGTGTGGCCGAGATCGCCGGCAAGATCG
>CAIQJD010000171.1 GCA_903872005.1 uncultured bacterium
ACAGCACCACGATGTGGATCTCGATCGACGCGCTGCTGGACGTGTTCGGGTTATCGAAGGACGATCTGGGCGACGACGCGAAGACGGCCGAGGCCGTGCGCCGGGTGGCGGCGCGGATGCCTGCCTACGTGACGCTGAAGGATGTCAAAAAGCGCTGGGGTAAGGGCCAGGAAGACATCTTCCAACGTCGGCTGCTCGACGCGCAGATCGCGGTAGGCGATCCCCTGCGCGCTCAGCGCGCCGACCACATCGGTGATCAGCGGGACCTTGCGGTCGCTCCCGGCATGGACGACTACCCGCTCGCCTTCGACTTCGACCCGGCCGATCCCCGCCAGGGCGGCCCCCAACGCCGGCGCGAGGCCCCCGTCCAGGCTGAAGGCCACCCGATCCTCCGCGTGCAGGCTGCGGATCAGGGCCGCCGGCGTGTCCATCGCCACGAGCCGGCCATGATCCACGATGGCGATGCGATCGCACAGGCGCTCGGCTTCTTCCATGAAGTGGGTGGTCAGCAGCACCGTCTTGCCGCGGGCGCGCACGCCGCGCACCAGATCCCAGATGGCGTGGCGCGCCTGGGGGTCCAGGCCGGTGGTCAGCTCGTCCAGGAAGACCATCTGCGGGTCGGGTAGCAGGGCCAGGGCGATGAAGACGCGCTGCTTCTGCCCGCCGGACAGCTTGGAGAAGGGCGCATTGCGTTTCTCATCCAGGCCCAACTGCGTCAGCAGCGCGCGCCAGTCGGCCGGCCGGGGATAGAACGAAGCGTACAGGTCCAGGGCTTCCCAGACGCGCATCCGGTCGGGCAGGTTGGACTGTTGGAGCTGCATCCCGATACGCAGGCGCAGGGCCGCGCCGTCGCGCTGCGGGTCCAGACCCAGGACGCGGATCTTCCCCTGATCTGGCTTTCGCAGGCCCTCCAGACATTCGACGGTTGTGGTCTTGCCGGCGCCGTTCGGGCCGACCATCCCGAAGATTTCGCCCTGATGCACCTCGAA
This sequence comes from uncultured bacterium, assembly GCA_903872005.1. The sequence continues at coordinate 990 of CAIQJD010000171.1, forward strand.
CGAGATGCTGTCCACCGCTACGTTCGCCCCGTAGAGCTTGCGGAGTCCTTCCACTTGCACGATAGTGTCCATAGCCTGCTTCACTTCCTCCTGATGATCGCTTCCAGGGCCGCCACATGCTCCTGAAAGACCCGACGTCCCTCAGCGGTGGCGGAAACGAAGGTACGCGGTTTGCGCTCCACGAAGAGCTTGTTGATCTTGATGTAGCCGGCTTCTTCCAGCTTACGCAGGTGCGCGCCCAGGTTGCCATCGGTGACTTGCAGCAGCTCCCGCAGATACGAAAAGTCCACCTCACCGGCCGGCTCCAGGGTCGCCAGGGTCGCCATGATCCGCAGCCGCACGGGCTGGTGAATGATCTCATCTAACTCGGCCATGGGTCTCACCATCTCCGGCGGATGTACAGAGCCAGCCCGATCATCCCTCCGCCGCCCAGGACGCCCATCCACAGGTAGAAGATGCCAGGGAAGAGGAAGTAACCGATCAGGGCCAGGGCGGTGATCGGCAATGCCCACCAGACGGCCGAGAACGAGAGGAGCAGGCCCATGGCAAGCTGGCCGATCATGGTGAACAGGATGATGAGCGTGGTCACTTGCTTGCCGTCGGTCGGCCGGACGACGGCGATGACGGCGCCGGCATAAAGGATGAGCAGCAGCCAGAAGAGGCCGGCGCGCCGGGCCGAAGCGCTGACGGATGGCCCGCGCACGCGTGATCCCCGGCGCGCGCCCAGGACGATGGAGAGGGCGGCGCCCAGGACGCTGATGGCCGTCCAGATGTAGGCGACGATGGGGCCGGACAGGAACTGTGTCGAGAGGAATCCAATCAGCCAGATGACGCCGGTGATGATCAGGAAGACATACGCGCCGCCGCTGGCAAAGGAGCGGCGGCTCTGTCGCTCCGTCTCGCGGATGGTCGCCAGCGCCGCTTCGGCTTCGTCAGGCGAGATGTTCATCGTTCAACTCCAAATAGAGTACTCTGTAATATAGAGTATTCTATACTACTTTTCTGGTCTTGTCAAGAGGGCGCCGATACGCCCGGTAGCATCGGCCCTTGTGGGCGTCTGGGG
>CAIQJD010000172.1 GCA_903872005.1 uncultured bacterium
CGACCCGCCGCTCGCCAACGTCTGCACGCCAGACGGCACGCGGTCGGTCAACGTCACGTCATACGCCGGCGCCCAGCCCACATTCGTCACCACCACCGTGTAGGTCAGCACATCGCCGGCCTGCCCGCTCGCCGGCGTCACCCGCTTGCTCACCTGCAACAAGGGCTGGTCTATGTTCGTCGTCGCCGTGTTGGAGGTCATGGTGCGCCGTTCCGACCCATCGGTCCATGCCAGACTGAACGAATCCGACGTCGTGTCATTCGCCGTCGGCGTAAACCACAGCCAGGTTGGCCCGTAATTCTCCAGACCCGTCACCACCATGTGCATCACGATATCGAATACGTAGGGCTGCGCGGAGCCGGAATTGTCAATCGTATTCAGCGGGAAGAGGATATGGCGCCGGCTGCCCTGGGTATAACCCGTGCATGCCCCACTGAACGACGCGCCGGCCGACGGCGTGCCGGAGATGTTCTGAATGCCCCGCGTCGATGTGATGAACTGCGTCCCATCCGTCCATTGCGTATCGGTCACGATGGGTGAGACCAGAATCACGCCGGCCGGCACGGTGATCCGCAATGTCTGCGTCACTTCGCGCCCAATCGTCACCGGGTCCGGCGAGGCGAACTTATAGAGTACCGGATCCTCGGCCCCCAGCGTTGTCACCGGCGCCACATTGACCAAGGGATTGATAGACGTATTGCTCGACGTGGCCGAGACCGTATTCGAGTAGATGCCGGCCGTCGCCCCGGTCTTGGCGCGGAACGTGATGGACAGAGACCCGCCTGGCCCGATATCCCACACGCCCCAGGCCGGCGTGCTGCTCCCCAACGACGGATTGAGCGAGCTGGTCCGCGTGACGCTGGTACCCCCGGCCAGCGAGGTAGACTCGTAGGTGAAGCCGCTAGGCAGCGTGTCGGTCACGATCACCCCGACGCCGGTCAGCGTGCCGACATTGGTCAGCACGATCGTGTAGGTAACCGGTTGCCCGGCCGTCGCCGTGCTGGGCGTCACCGACTTCGCCATATCAATCCGGGCAATCTCCACCGTGACATCTTCCACAGTCGTCGCCAGCGCATCGAACGACGTCACCGACGCATCGGGGGATGTCGCCGACATGAAGTTCTGGTAAGTCGCCGCCCCCACGGTCGAGGTCACCAGCGCCGTGTACGTAATGAACATGCTGGAATTGGCCGCGATGGAATACTTCCCCCACTCCGGCCGCGCCGCGCCGGCCATCGGGCTGGTATACGCCGAGTAGCCGCTGTAGCCGGTGATGGCGACCGGCGCGCTATATACAAAGCCAGATGAGAGCGTATCCGTGATGATGACGCCGGTCACTGGCGTCGGCAGGGTGTTCTCCACTTGCAGCACATACGTCGCCGCCGCGCCATTCGGCCCCAGGATCACGCTCGGCGTGGTCGTCGTCTTCCACAGACGGAGGCCGCCGACGCTGGTGGTCAGGTTGGCTGTCACCGGCGACACGCCTGTGCCGGCCAGAGTGGCCGAATCTGCGGCGCTGCCGGCGCCGGCCGGGAAGATGCTCACCTGCGCCAGGCCGGAATCCCCCGGCGCCAGCGTGCCCAGCGTCCAGGTGACCAGGTTGCCAACCGCGCTGCCGCCATTGGTCGCGGCAATGAACGTCGAGCCGGCCGGCAGCGTATCGGTCAACAGGACATTGGTAGCATTAGCGTCGCCGGTGTTTGCATAGGACAGGTTGTACGTCAGGCTGCTGGTGATTGGCGCGCCGGAAAGGCCGGCCGCCGCCGTATCCACCGTAACCGTATTGCCGCTGATCGCCGTGATCCGGTGCGTCGTAAGACCCAGCCGGATATATTGGTTCACTGCCAGTTGGGTGCTGTCCGACACCTGCAGCGTCGTCCCGCTGGCATTCGCCGTCAGCGTGGCCGCCGGGTACGCCGCGGTAGTCGGGCCGGTCTTGGTCAACGTCAAGACCGGCGCGGCGTTGCCCGACGCGACCACCTGCGCGAACTTGCTGGCCGCGTTGCCGGCGATGGCCGTCGCCGTATTGGTAACCGTCGTCGTGCCGGCCGGCAACGGGCTATCCACGCGCACCGTGAACTGGAGCGTGCGCGTAGCCGCCGCCGCCAACGTCCCCACATCGAACACGACCTGCCCGTTCGCTGCGTCAAAGTAGGCGTGATCCGAATCCAGAATGTCCGTCTGCGCCGCGGCCGCATAGACGAGCGTGCCCACCACGTAACTGGTGTGCGCCGGCAGTGGGTCGTAGACCAACACCCCCAGGGCTGCGCCGCTGCCTTCATTGCTGATGACCAGCGTATAGGTCACCAGCGCGCCGGCCGCCAGGGTTCCCGTGGGCGCACGGCTCTTGGCGATCTTCAGGTTCGGATTGGTGCTGAGCGACACCGCCACGGGGTCGCTGATGCGGAAGCCGCTGGTCTGCGTATCCGTCACCGAAGCCGTGTTGGTGATGACGGTGACGCCGGCCGGCGCGCCGCTGGCAGCCGCCTGCATCTGGAGCGTCACAGTCGCGGCCGCCCCGGCAGCCAGTGTGCCGATATCGGTCCGCAACAGGTTGCCCGTCACCGGGTCAGGACTGATGGTCGTTCCATCGAGCCGCGCCGAACCGGCGACATAGGCGTAGTACGCGCTCGCCGGCAGCGTATCGCTGACGGTCACGCCAGTCGCTGCGCCGGGGCCGCTGTTCAGAACCCGCAACGTGTAGGTCACGATATCCCCCGGCGCGATCAGGGTCTCGCTGGCCGACTTGGCGATCGTCGTGCTGGGCAGCAGCACCGCAATGCGCGCCGTATCCGTAATCAGGCCGGTCTGGGTGCTAATCAGGCTCACCTGGTTGGTCAGGCTGGTCGTCCCGGCGGGCAGCGGCGCATCCACCGTGCCCGTGATGATCAACGTCCCGACTGTCTGCGTGATGTTTCCTGTCGCTTGACCCGGCGAGTTCACCGCGAAGGTCAGGGTCTGTCCCGCTATCGCCGGCGTGGCCGTCGCGCCGTTCAAGGTGGCCGTCACGAAGCTGACGCCGGCCGGCAACGTATCCGTGATGAGCGATTCCGTCATCGTAATCAAGCCGGTGTTGCCGAACCGAATCGTGTAGGAGATGGGCGCGCCGGGCGAGACCGGCAGCGGATTCACCTGCTTGTCCAGCACCGGATTCGCCTGCGGAACCGTGCAAACCTGACCGTAAGGGTCTGCAAAGGTCGTCCCAGAGGTAGCCGGGTTCGTGACAGTGCCGCCATACTGGAAGTAGATCGTTTCCGTGCCGCCGTTGTTTTGCCTGGCCGCAAACGTCCAGACCATACGATGGCCCTTGGGCAAGACGCCGCCGGTGGCGACATAGGTAAATGTCTTCGGCCCCGTCGTACTTCCTCCGTACGTATCTGTGGTCTGGTTCAACAACGTCAGCGTGCCATCCGTCGGGTTGTAATCGAATCGCGACACCCGAATCAGGGTGGCGTTGCCCGGCGAGCGGTTGATGATGTACCGCGTGGTGACGGTTGCGCCGGCCCGGTACACTGCGTTTAGGGCCGCCGGATCCATGTAGAACGACGTGAACGTCACCCAACTGCTCGTGTCCACGGTGACCGCGATATTCGTGCCGGTCTCGCTGACGAGCGGCACCATCTCCATCGCGACTTGCTGCGTATTGCCCGGCGGCGTGGGGCCAACGTCCGTCGTCTCATTGTGAAAATAGAAAGTCTGACAAACCTGCCCCAACTGTTTCACGCCCACCCGATAGTCGTCCCACACCGGCGCGACGCCCAACGCGGACACCTGGGCGATATTCGTCGCCGGATTGGCAGCGGTGTACACACTGGAGACGGTCATGGCCACGGTGACGAAGCCCGTGGAATAGGGCGGAACGATCGCTTTGGTCCAGGTGACCACGCCGGAGCCGGCGGTGGCGCTGTAGGGTTCCGTGGCGCTCGCCACGGTGAGCGAGAGCGGGATCACATCGGTGATCAAGACGTTCGTCGCTTCCGACGCGCTGGCGTTCGAGTAGGTGAGGGTGAAGGTGATCCGTTCGCCGGCCGTAATCAGATTCGTCGCGGCGTCCTTCTGAATCAAGAGATTCGGGCGCGGCGCGTTGACGTAGACCGATGTGGAAGCCTGCGCGGCCGGCGTCTCATTGGAAGCGATGGTAGCCGTATTCACCGCGGGGATAGTCGCCGCCGTTGGGTATGGATTATCCACCGTCACACGGAACGACACCGCGAAGGGGCCATCGCCTGAAGCGATGTTTCCCATACTCCAGGTGATGGTGCGCGTGCCGGCGTCATACGCGCCGCCGTCAGCGGCAGAGACGAAGGTCACGCCGGCCGGCAACACATCGCTGATCACCGCGCCGGTCACATTGACCGGCGAATCGTTGGCATACGTAATCGTAAACGTGATCGGGTCGCCCTGATTCGCAGCCACCGTGCTGGCCGACTTGGCGATGGTCAGGCGCGGCGCGCCCACGACGATTTGCGCCGGCGGACTGATCAGCACGCCCTCGCTGGTATTGGCCGAAGCAATATTGGAGAAAGTTGAAGTGGTGACCGGCGCGGTCGCCTTGAACAGGAGCGTACCGGTATTGCTGCCGGCGATGCTCGCCGCCGGTGAGAAGGTCCAGACCACTGCGCCGGCGGCGCCGACGCTGGGCGACGTGGAAGGAGTCAGACTCCCGCCGGAGACGTTGCTCAGGAACGTGAAACCCGGCGGCAGCGTGTCCGTGATCGTGGCAACGGTCATCGCGGCGGCGAGAGAATTGGTGATCGTGAGGGTGAAGGTCACCGGCGCGCCGGCCGTCGCC
>CAIQJD010000173.1 GCA_903872005.1 uncultured bacterium
GCCCTGGCCGGCGTCCTCGGCCTGATGGGCCTGGCCTATGCCGCCACGCGCCTCTTGACGGCCAGCGGGTGGGCCTTGACGCTGCAACGCGGCCTCCTCCTGGGCCTCTTTCTGCTCCTCCTGCTCGCCGTGCTGGCGCTGCACGTCTACGCCGGCCGGCCCTGGCTCCCCGCCATGCTCGCCGACTGGGCGCGCCTCTTCTCGGCCCCGCGTGGCGCGCCGCTGGCCTTCCTGGCTCTGCTCATCTGCTGGCAGCGCGGCATGGCGCTGGCCTACCGGGATACGTCGCTCTGGTCGGTGGCCCTGTCATTCCGCATCGGCGTCCTCCTGGTCGCGTTGGTCGGCTTCCTGTGGCCGGCCGGCGGCGCAGCGTGGCTCCCCCTCATCGCGCTCTTCTTCTTCGCCGCGCTCATGGCGGCGGCCCTGGCGCGGGTGGACGAGCTGGCGAGTCGCGAGCCGGGGGCCGACCAGCCCTTCAACCTGACCTGGGGCGGCGTGGTCGTCGGCGCGGCGACTCTCACGATCGGATTGGGACTGCTCTTCTCGACCGCCTATTCGCCGGCCGGCCTGGGCCAACTCCTGGACTGGCTCTGGCCCGGCCTGCAAGTACTCGGCCGGCTCCTGGATCGCCTCCTCGAATGGCTCCTCCTGGCGCTGCTCCCCTTCCTCGAATGGCTTTTCGCAGCGATGGCGCGGCTGCTGCAACGCTTAGGCGTGAATATGGGCCAAACCGTGACGCTGGCCGAGCAGGCTCCATTGCCTACCCCGGTCCCTACCGAAGGGAGCGCGGCCGGCGGCTTCCCCTGGATGGCCGTGCTGCGCTGGAGCGCCATCGGCGCGCTCATTCTGGTCGCCCTGCTGATCCTGGGCCTATCGCTGCGCCGGCTGCGCCAGCGCCGCCGGCCCGACGCGGCCGATGTGGCGCGCGCCGGCCTGCCGGCCAGCCAATGGGCCGACGATTTGCTGGATGGGCTGCGCGCCGGCGCGGAGCGCCTGGCCGACGCATTGGGTCTCCTGGGGCGCTTCGGCGTGGGCCGGGATCTCTATGCTGCCATCTCCATCCGCTACATTTATGCCAATGTGACCCGGCTGGCGGCGCAACGCGGCCGGCCGCGCCCGCCGGCGACGACGCCTTACGAATACCTGCCGACGCTACGCCTGGCCTTCACGGACGTAAACCCTGAGCTGGCGCGCATCACCGAGGCGTATGTGGGCGTGCATTACGGGGAAGCGCCGGCTGCGCTGGCCGAGCTGCGCGAGATTCGCCAATGCTGGGAGCGCGTGCGGGCCGCGCCAGCGCCGGCCGCCGGTTGAGGTGGCGGTGCGGCCCCATGTCAAAGCACGCTCTCGACCTGACCAGATTGACATTTCACGCGGCGTGTACTAAAATATTGATGGTCTGATGGTATACCATCAGACGATTAACAGGGGGTGAGGCTATGACGCTAGACATCCTCTTCCGACACGGGACCATTATAGATGGCAGCGGCGCGCCGGCATATCGCGCCGATTTGGGCGTGGCCGGCGCGCGCATCGCCGTCATCGGCGATCTGGGCGACGCCACCGCCGGCCGCGTTGTGGACGCCGGCGGTCTGTGCATCGTCCCCGGCTTTGTGGATCCCCATTCCCACGCGGAAACCGGCCTGCTGGATGGCAGCGCCGGCGCGGCCGTCGTCCAACAGGGCGTCACGACCCATCTCCTGACCGCCGACGGCTTCGGCTACGCGCCCCTTTCGCCGGCGCGGCTGGCCGAGATGCGCGCCCACCTGGCGCCCTTCCACGGCGAGCCGGCCTTGCGCTGGGATTGGCGCTCGCTGAGCGAGTACCTGGCGTTGTATGCCGGCCGCACGCCGATCAACGTATTCGGCCAGGCGTCACATCACGCCATCCGTCTGGAGGCGCTGGGCTGGGAAGCCCGGCCGGCGACGCCGGCCGAGCTGACGCAGATGCAAGCGCTGATCCATGCCGCGTTCGACGATGGCGCGGTCGCCTTCGCCACGGGGCTGGACTACTATCCCGGCGGCCACGCCGACACGGCCGAACTGATCGCCCTGAGTCGGGCGGCCGGCCGGCGCGGCGGCCTCTACACGGCCCACGTGCGCTACCCCCTGGGGAGCGTCGTCGCGGCCACGCGCGAGGCGATCCAGATTGGCCGCGAGGCCGACATCCCCATCCATCTGTCGCACCTCTATGGCGACGAGGCGCTCTTCGAGCTGATGGAAGAGGCCGGCGCGCAGGGCGTGGACATCTCCTTCGATTCTTATCCCTATACCGCCGGCGAGAGCCAACTGCTGAACTTTCTGCCGGCCTGGGTGCAGAGCGGCTCGCCGGCCGAGGTCATGGCGCGTCTGGCCGATCCGGCGGCGCGCCAGCGCATGCGGCCGGCCGTGTTGGCCGGGCTGCGCCCGCCGGCCGAATGGGACAAATACATCCTCACCGGCGTCGAGGCAGCGGGCCGGCAGAGCCTGGTGGGCCGTACCCTGGCCGAACTGATGGGCGCGGACGTGGAACGCGTCGCCGATTTCTTCTGCGACCTGTTGCTGGAAAGCCGGCTGCAGGTCCTGGTCATTGAGACCTGGCTGACGGAGGAGATGACGCGGCGCAGCCTGACCCACCCGCGCCAGATGGTCCTGTCCGACGGCATCTATCGCGGCCGGCCGCACCCGCGCGCCTATGGGACGTACCCGCGCGTCCTGGGGCATTACGTCCGCGAACTGGGCCTGTTGACCTGGGAAGACGCGGTGCGGCGCATGACCGGCTGGCCGGCCGAACGCTTCGGCCTGCGTCAGCGCGGCCAGTTGCGCGCCGGCTGGGCCGCCGACATCGCCCTCTTCGACCCGCTGCGAGTCGGCGGGCCGGCCGACTTCGCGGCGCCGACCCGGCCGCCGGTGGGCATTCCCTACGTGCTGGTGAATGGCGAGTTCGTTGTGGATGAAGGCAAGCGGACGCCGGCAAATCCCGGCCGCGTCCTGAAACCACTAATCTCAGAGGAGTGATGTCGCATGAAAGACTGGACCCCCCGAGAGCGCCTGTTGCGCCTGTTCCGCCACGAGCCGGTAGATCGCATCCCGGTCGCGCCTTTCATTCATGTAAACTACGTCAAAGAATTCTACGGGACGCACGACGTAGATTGGGTGACGAAGACGCCCGACGTCTATCGCCACTTCGGCTTCGACATCATCCATCGCAACTGCTCGCAGGCGCCCAACGCCTTCGGGCCAGATGGCCCGCATTGGAACGTGGAGAGCCGCGTGGAAGAGCGCGGGCGGAACACATTCACGACGACAGTCATCCACACGCCGGCCGGCGAGATGCGTTACACCGAGGCGCTCAACTGGACCTACGAGTACGACGCCGAAGGGGCCTTGCAGGAGTATCCCATTAAGAGCGAGGCCGATTTCGAGCTGTTCGTCAAGTATCAGCCGGCCTACGGGCCGCTGGATACCTCCGACATCGGGCGCGCCAGAGCGGCTGTCGGCGACGAGGGCATCGTCGCCCCCTGGCAGCAGGGCGCGTTCAACCTCGTGGCGTTCTACTATCGCAAGCTGGATGACCTGCTCATGGACGCCGTGCTGAATCCCGACTTCTATCACCGCATACTCACGTATTTCTTGGAACGCTATATGGCGCACAGCCAGCAGATGATAGACGCCGGCGCGGATGTGATCAGCTACGCCGGCAACATCGCCAATGGCAAACTGGTCAGCCCGGCTTTCTTCAAGCAATTCATCTGGCCCTATGAGAAACGCTTCATTGACTTCATCCAGAGCCAGGGCGTGCATGTGCTGTATCACAACTGCGGCTACGCCCGCAACCTGATCCCTACCTATCCCAGCCTGGGCATGGCGGCCTACGAATCGTTGACGCCGCCGCCCTATGGCGATACGATCCTGACCGACGCGGTCAAGACCTTCGCCGGCGGGCCGTGCCTTTCGGGCAACATTGACCAGATCACACTGCTGCGCGAGGGGACGCCGGCCGGCGTCACGGCGGCCGTGCAGGAGACGCTGGATACCGTGCGGGGCAAAGTCCCCTTCATTCTGGCGACCACCGACTACTTCAACGAGAATACGCCCCACGACAATATTCACGCCCTGGCCGACGCCGGCCGGAGCTACGGCGCGTTGTAGTCCCCCAGCATCGTCAGACGGAAAGGAGGCGGGATGATCTTCTATACCCATGAGCGCAACTTCGGTTGCCGGCTGCGCGAGTACCTCTACAAGGGGCTGCGTATCGTCCATCTGGAAAACGAGCTGCTGCGCGTCGGCATCCTGGCCGACAAGGGCACGGACGTCTTCGAGTTCCTGTACAAGCCGCAAGATGTGGACTTCCTATGGCATTCGCCCTGGGGCGTCCGCAACCCGGCCAACTTCGTCCCCACCAGCCACACCGGCGGCAGCGCCTTCCTCGATTTCTATGAGGGCGGCTGGCAGGATTGTATGCCCACCGGCGGCAACGACTGCGAATATCGCGGCCTCCCCTTCGGGGCGCACGGCGAAGCGCCCACGCTCCCGTGGGACTATCGCATCCTGGAAGATACGCCGGAGCGGGTCGCCCTGCGCTTCACGACGCGCACGGTGCGCACGCCCTTCTATATTGAGAAGGATGTGACGCTGGAACGGGGCAAGCCGGCGCTGCACTTCCGCGAGCGCATCGTCAACGAGGGACGCGTCAAGATGGAGCTGATGTGGGGCCAACATCCGGCCTTCGGCGCGCCCTTCCTGGACGAGCATTGCCGCATTGACCTCCCCGGCGGGATGGTGGACTGCACGCGCCTCTCGCCGGTCAGCCGCTTCCAGCCCGGCGTCTATCCCTGGCCCTTCGCGACCGGCAAAGACGGCCGGCGCATTGATTTGCGCCAGGTCGCGACCATCGCCGCCGACACCACCGATACGATCTTCATCAACGAGATGCCCGAAGGGTGGTACGCCCTGACCAACACGCAACAGAAAGTGGGCTTCGGCCTGGCCTGGCCGACCGAGGTCTTCCGTTGTCTCTGGTTCTGGCAGGTCTATGGCGGGGCGTATGGCCCGCCCTGGTACGGGCGCACGTACAACATTGCGCTGGAGCCATTCAGCAGCGGCAGCGCGACGGTGACAGAAGCCATGGCCGACGGCACGGCGCACCTGCTGGAGCCGGCCGGCAGCATCGAGGCGCGCTTCGTCGCCGTGGCCTTCGCCGGCATCGAAGGCGTGCAGCGCATCACGCCGCAAGGTGAGGTTGTCCCCCGCGCCGGCGCGTAGCCGGCGGGGTCGAGCATAAACCAGCCGGGCGCAAGCCCCTAACCCGCATAATGAATGAGGAGATGATACGATGGCACAACAAGACACCTTTGGGACGATGCTGCCGAAGATGGCGACCGTGTCCCCCGGCCCGAAGTCGAAGGAATACGCCGAACGATTGATCAAAGTCGAATCGCCGGCCGCTTCGCCCATCAAGAAGGGCGAGATTCCCATCTTCTGGGAAGAGACGCGTGGCGCGAACATCAAAGACGTGGACGGCAACGTCTACGTGGACATGATCGCCGGCTTCTGCGTGGCCGCCACCGGCCATTCCAACCCGCGCATCGCCGAAGCGATCTACGCGCAGTCGAAGAAGCTGCTGCACACCCAGGGCACGGCCAACCCCAGCCTGATCCGCTTGCAGTTGCTGGAAAAGCTGGCGCAGGTGGCGCCGGGCCGGCTGGGCCGCAGCCACGTCGTCTCCGGCGGCGCGGAAGCCATTGAGACCTGCTACAAGACGGCCCGCCTGTACACCGGCCGGCCGGGCTTCCTGGCCTTTCACGGCGCGTTTCACGGCAAGACCGGCTCGGCCCTCTCGTTGACGGCGCGCGACTACTATCGCCGGCCCTTCCTGCCCCTCATGCCCGGCATCGTCCACGCGCCCTATGCCAACTGCTACCGCTGCCCCATCGGGCACGAATACCCCGGCTGCGATCTGGCCTGCGCCAAGTATGTCGAGTTCA
>CAIQJD010000174.1 GCA_903872005.1 uncultured bacterium
CGTCGAGGCCGGCGCCGAAGCGGTCACATAGGAAGGGGATGTAGCCGCCTTCGGCCGCCTGGACGAAGACGCGGTCGAGCATGGCGTCAATGGCCGGCCGGCCCTGGGTCAGCTCGCGCATGTCCATGCCGCCCCAGATGGGGAATTGCCGGCCATATTGGGCGCGCCGGCCGGCGACGGTGAAGTCGCCCTCGCCATCCGCCGGCAGAAGCGGCGTCAGGCCGGCATCCTGGGCGTAGCGGATGAGCCTCTCTTCGCAGCCACGCTGGCGCACGTCGGGCAGCTCCACGAACTCGATGCCGTTGGCTTTAGCCAGGGCGAAGTTCTGGCGCGTGTCCTGTTCGGTGTAGCTGAAATACATCGCCGGCGATACGACGAGATCGCCATGCAGGCCGCGCGGCGGGCCATCGCAACTAAAGTAGTCTATCTGGGCGGTCTCGACGGCCTTGCGCGAGACTTCGCGGTAGAACCAGCCGAAGTAGTCGTTGACCTCACGCATCCAGGCCGGGTTGTCGCTCAGGAGCAGCAGATACTCTTCGAAATCCATGCCATAATTGCCGAAGCCAGAGCGCAGGTCAACCTTTACCAGATGCGTCGCCTGACGCGTGTCGGCGGCCACTTCTTCCCAGGCGGTGGGATAGTCGGGCGGGAAGGGGGGCAGGAAGTGCGGCGAAGGGAGGATGCGCGGGTAGCGCGCCGGCGTGTAGGGATCGAAGCGCTTCTTGTATTCCAGCCAGTCGGCGTAGGTGTGGACGGCATGTTCCACCACGACGCGCACGCGGATGTCTCGGGGTGTCCGCGGCGGCAGGCGTTTGTGCACCGAGCCATGGCGCACGTCGTAGATGTAGACGAACTCGCCCTCCTGGCGTTCGGGGCGCGGCTCGAAGCGAGGCAGCGCATAGATGTCCGGCTCGATGTGTTGGATGCCGCGTCCGTGGCCGAGCCACATGGTCGCCCGATCGTTCTGGGCTTCGTCGAAGCCGAAGAACGCGTAGGGGTTGGCGTCGGCCGGCATTCCCTGCTCGTGCCACCGTTTGGTCTGGTAGAGCGCCAGGTTGATGGGCGCGAAATAGGGCAGTCGGTCCACGCTCTCGCCGCGCGCGAGGCGGTGAAATCGCTGTCGTAACGTCAATTCCATGCCGGTCCCCCTGGGGCCGTGCGCCGGCCGGCTTCAGTGTTGCCTGGTCTGGCCGCGCGCACAATTGGTTATACCACCTTACCACCGTTCCACTGGCGATTATAGCATATCCGCAGCAGCGCATCAAACCAGGCGATGGGGTGAAAGGGTGACGCCGTGAGCGTCAGGTCGCCGGCGCTTGACGCGCCGCGCCGGCTATGGTATATTGGAAATGTGGCTATACCACCCTACCAATAGGTGTTGCGATGAGCAGCCAGAAACCCGATCCACTACACAGCGTCCAGATCACGCGCGTGACGTTGTCCGAACAAGTGGCTGAACAAATCCAGGGCATTATTGTGAACGGGAAGATGATGCCCGGCGACCGGCTTCCGCCGGAACGCGAGCTGGCTGAGCGGTTGGGCGTGAGCCGCAATGTCATCCGCGAGGCCACGAAGGTGCTCCAGGATCGTGGCCTGGTGCGTATTGCGCCGGGCAGTGGCACCTACGTGTCCAACGTCTCTTCTGAGACCGTGACCCAGGCGATGAGCCTGTATCTGCGCGCCGGCAAGGCGGCCATACGCAACTTGCTGGAAGTTCGCGGCCTTTTGGAGACGCAGATCGCCGGCCTGGCCGCGCTGCGCGCCGATGCAGCGGACGTGGAGCTGCTGGAGTCGGCGTCGCATGAGATGGAAGACTCCTTGCAGCAAGCGCGGCTGGCGCAGACGCCGGAAGAGCGGGCAGCGGCCCTGGAGGGCTATGCGGACGGCAATGTCTTCTTCCACGAGACGCTGGCGCGTGCCTGCAAGAACAACTTGCTACTGCTGGTCTTACAGCCGGTGATGCAGCTCATGCTGGAGTCGGGTTGGAAGTTGGCGATGCAGACCGGCGGCGCGGAGCGAAGCCCGGCGATGCATCGCCGGATCATCGAGTGTATCCGTGACCGCGACGCCACGGGGTGTCAGGATGCGATGCGGGCGGACATCGGCCTGTCGGCGGCCGGCTGGGAGAAGCTGGAACACGATGCCGGCCCGGATGCGCCGGCGTTGCCATGAATGGAGAGGGAGACGATGAGACTTGTCCTGATAGGCTGCGAATACGCCGGCAAGACGACCCTGGCCGCCGGCATTGCCGACTGGTGGCGCGAACAGACCGGCGAGCTTCAGACCCACTTCCATGATCATTTCCTGGTCCCCGAGCTGGTGCACAAGGACCCGGCGACCTGCGAGGCGGAAGAGGCGCAGATCGCAACGCTGATCCCGCCGCTGCTGGAGAAGTTCCAGCGTTACAATTTCATCTATCACATGGGCAGCCCGCTGCACGATCACTGGATGATTGACTGGTTCTACGCCGATGCGGTCTATGCCCCGCTCTACTATGGCTACGACCGGCAACGCTGGACCCATCGCTTCGAAGTCGAGCTGCTGGAACGGCTGCCAGACACGGTCATGGTGTTGCTGAAAGCAGCGCCGGAGACCATTCGCCAGCGCATGCGCGCCAGGCCGCACCCCAAGGGCCTGTTGAAGGAAAAGGATATCGAGCTGGTGCTGCAACGCTTCGATGAGATTTATCGAGACACCAGCGTTCACCGGCGCTTCGCTCTGGATACGACGCGCCTGTCCGAAGGCCAGACGCTACAGGAGTTTGTGCGCCTGATCGAGCCGCTGCTCACGCCGGCAGATGGCGCGCGTATCCAGACGCATCACCTGCTGAAGAGCCGGCTGCCCGGCGGGTGATGGGCATACGAAACAGATCTCTGTCAGATGAGAGGAGCGCGTGATATGATTTATGGTGCGGGGCGTTTTCAGTTCCGGGTGGTGGAAGGTTGGGGCTATGGGCCGCAGGGGCGAACGCCGGGCGGGCGTGTGCCTTGCGTGGCGGTGGACTCGCAAGACCGCGTGTATGTGATCGTGCGCGCGCCGGCGCCGGTCCTGGTCTATGATCGAGAAGGCCGCTTCTTGACGGCGTGGGGCGCAGGACTGTTTGACGAGCCGCATGGGGTCTGGCGCGGGCCGGATGACCATATCTATGTGGCGGATCGGGTGGGACATACGATCCGCGAGTTCACGACCGAGGGCGCGCTGCTGCGGACGTTGGGGACGCACGGCCAGGCCGGCGCGGCGGGCAAGCCGTTCAATAGCCCCAATGACCTGATTGTCGCCCCTTCGGGCGAGATCTTCGTGGCCGATGGCGGAAACTATTGTGTGCACAAACTGGCGCCGGACGGCAGCGTGCTGCTGTCGTGGGGCGAGCGCGGCGTCGAGCCAGGGCAGTTCAATTTTCCGCACAGCATCGAGCTGGATCGGCGCGGGCGCGTACTGGTCACCGATCGCGAGAACAACCGGGTGCAGATCTTCAGCCCGGCCGGGGAGTATCTCGACGCCTGGACGATCCCTAAGCCCAATGATATCTTCATAGATGGCGACGGCTCCATCTATGTCACCGAAGAAGAGAAACGCAAGGTGGATGTGTTCAACGAGGCCGGCGAATTGCTGGCGCGCTGGGGCGAACCGGGCGACGCGCCGGGCCAGTTCAAGTCGTTCGTGCATAGCCTGTGGCTCGACTCGCGCGGCGACCTGTACGTGACCGAAGTATTGCAGGACAATCGAGTGCAGAAATTCGAACGGGTGAAGTGAGGAGATAAGCAAACATGATAACCGTCGAACAAGCGAAAGCGCGCTGGCAGGGCGTGGTGGCTCCGCTGGTCACGCCATTCAAGCAAAATGGGGCGCTCGATCTCGATAGTATGCGCGTCAATGTGCAGTGGATCCTCGACCGGGGCGCGAAGATGGGCAACACCATCTTCCTGGCGGCCGGCTCCGGCGGCGATTTCAGCTCCATGAATGTCGCCGAGCGCAAAGAGGTGATCCGCGTGGTGGCCGAAACGACGGCCGGCCGCGTCCCGATCATCGCCGGCGCGCAGAGCCTCGATATCCGCGAGTGCATTGATCTTTGCCAGTTCTGCGAATCCCTGGGCATTGACGCCGTGCAGATTTCCGGATCGTTCTACTATGACGGCCGGCCCGGCGACGTGATCGCGTGGCTGACGGAGCTGGCGCGGCATACGAAGGTCGGCTTCGCGCTGTACAACAACTGGTACACCGGCTACGACATGCCCCTCGATTTGATTGACAAGTTGTTGGATATTCCCAACAGCGTGGGCGTGAAGTGGGGATCGCCGTCGGAAGAAGTCTTCATGAAGGGCATCCGCCGCTTCCAGCCCCGCTCGGCGGTGGTGATGAACAACCGCCGGCTGGTGGTGATGGGACACATGGCCGGCTGCAAGGCTCTCGTCAGCCATTTCGTCAACTTCTACCCTGAATTCCCCTGGCGCGTTTGGGAGTTGTTGGAAGCGCAGCAGTATTTGCAGGCGCAGCAGACGTTGGATGAGGTGATGCTGCGCTTTGATGAGTTGCGGGCGAAGGTGTCGGCGCAGACGGCCGGCGAAGGGGTATTCGTGCGGCCCGCCATGGCGGCCGTGGGGCTGAATGGCGGGTACTCGCGGCTCCCTTCGCGCGATGAGGCGGTGACGCCGGAGATTCGCGCCGGCTTCCGCCAGTTGTTGCAGGATTTTGGCGCCGTGTGAGGCGTATCATAGCGAGGGCCTATGCAGAAACAAGCGGAGTTCGCGGGCGCCTATCAGCCGTGCGCCGGCCAGCCGGAAGTGGATCAGCATTGCACCTGTCCCAGCCAGACCTGCCCGGTGCATAAGGTCTGCTGCGCGTGTGTGGCGTGGCATCGCGATCACGCGCTGCGCCCCCTGCCGCACTGCCTGCGTGGCCTGGAAGAAGTGACATGGCGCATGCGATCGGAGCGGAAATAGGAGGCGGGCGATGGGAACGGCCGGCGATTGGACGCCGCGGCGCCGTTTTGAGACGGTCCTGCGCGGGGAGATGCCCGATCGCGTCCCCTTCGTGGTATGGGACAACAAACTGCCCGGCGGCGACGTGGATCGGGCGCTGTTGCAGGCCGGCGCGTGCGTAGTCTGCAAGACGCGGGTCTACACGGAATCGCTGGAGGGTGTCAGCGTCGAGAGCCAGTCGTGGACGGGCGCCGACGGGAATCCGCGCCGCGAGACTGTCTACCATACGCCGTATGGCGATCTGGCGAAGACGGACATCCATTGGCCGGATACGGTGTGGCATGTCACGCCGCCTTTCCGGGGGCCGGCCGACTACGAGCGCCTGATCGCCTGGGTGGATAGCCGGCGCTTCACGCCCAGTTTCGATGAGTTCGTGCGGCGCGACGCGGCCTATGGCGCGGCCGGCATCGGCCGGCCGACGACCGAAGCGACGCCGATGCGCGAGTTGATCTACGAGCTGATGGGGGTCGAGACCTTCGCCCAGGAATGGGCCGAGCGGCGCGATCATGTGATCGCGCTATACCGGGCTTTGTTGGGGGCGCGCCGGCGGGCGTTGCCGATCCTGGCGGCTTCGCCGGCGCAGTTCTTCATCGTCGAGGCGAACATCGCCTTCGACATCGTCGGGGATCGGCGCTTCCGCGAGTTCTATCGGCCGGCCATCCAGGAGGCGTGCGCGGCGCTGCGCGCGGCCGGCAAGCTGACCGGCGCGCATCTGGATGGCAACAACCGCCGGCTGGCCCCCCTCGTCGCCGACCTGGGCCTCGATTTCATCGAATCGTTCACGCCGCCGCCAGACTGCGATATGTCGGTGCGCGAGGCACGCGCCGCCTGGCCGGGGCTGGCGCTGGTGTGCAACTTTCCGTCATCGGCGCACCTGGGCGGGCCGGACGCGGTGCGCGATCTGGCGCGCCGGCTGC
>CAIQJD010000175.1 GCA_903872005.1 uncultured bacterium
CCGGCGTCGTGGCGCTGGTCACGCTGCCGGCGACCGGCGGCGCCGTCCAGGTCTTCCAGAATATGGCCGTCGCCGACCGCATCGCCAATGTCCTGACCCTCATTGTCGCTGCCGGCGCGGCCCTGGCGATTCTGATGTCTCTGGACTATGCGCCGCGAGTCGGGCTGCCGTGCGGTGAGTATTACGGCTTGCTGCTACTGGCGGCGACCGGCATGATGTTCCTGGGCGCGGCCACGCACCTGATGACCATTTTCCTCTCGGTGGAGATCCTTTCCATCTCGCTCTACGCCCTGGCCGGCCTGAATCGCCAGGAGCCGCGCGCCGGCGAAGCGGCGCTCAAGTACTTTCTGCTGGGCGGCTTCGCCTCGGCCTTCTTGCTCTACGGCATGGCGCTGGTCTATGGCGCGACCGGCGTGACCTCGCTGGCCGGCATCCGCGCCGAGCTGGCGGCCACGGCCCGCGGCCTCTCGGCCAACCCGATGTATCTGATCGGCATGGGGCTGATGATCGTTGGCTTCGGCTTCAAAGTCGCCGCCGCGCCGTTCCACCTCTGGACGCCGGATGTCTACCAGGGCGCGCCGACTTCGGTGACCGCCTTCATGGCCGCCGGCGCGAAGGCGGCCGGCTTCATCGCCTTACTGCGCGTGTTGGCCGGCGCATTTCCGCGCGCCGAATGGGGCCTGCCGGTCGCCATCCTGGCCGCGCTGACCATGACCTGGGGCAACCTGGGCGCGCTGCGCCAGGGCAATGTCAAGCGCATGCTGGCCTATTCCAGCATCGCGCACGCCGGCTATCTGCTGGTGGGCGTCTGCGCCGGCGACGAGCGGGCCGTCCTCTTCTACCTGGCCGCGTATACCCTGATGACGGTAGGCGCCTTCGCCGTGCTGGCCGGCTTGGAGCGGGCCGGCGCGGACGCCGGCGGCCTGACCCTGGACAGCCTGCGCGGCCAATTCAAGCAGCGGCCGGCGCTGGCGGCTGCCATGACGATCTTCATGCTCTCGCTGGCCGGCATTCCCCCGCTGGCCGGCTTCCTGGGCAAGCTCTACATCTTTAGCGCCGCGATGCGCGCCAATCTGGCTTGGCTGGCCTTCTTCGGCGTCATCAACAGCGTCATCTCGGCCTACTACTACCTGCGGGTGGTGGGGCGCATGGCGCAGGACGAGCCGGCCGGCGAGACCGCCGACGCGCGCAGTCTGGGCCTCTCCATCGGCGTGGCCCTGGCGGCCATCGGGGTGGTGGTCATCGGCCTCTGGCCGGCGCCGCTGCTGGCGTTGCTGTAAGACTGCAATAGTAAAGACCCGCAGGTTGATGGCCTGCGGGTCTTTTTTGTTCAGCGGTCAGGGCGCCGGCGTCTTGGTCGGCAATCGGGAGAGCCGGATGACGAGACGCAGCGCCTCGTTTACCGCTTCTTCGTCTGGAAAGGCATCCGCGACATCCGGGGCCAAAAGCACGAAATTCGCGCCGGCCTTCAGCCGGCCGGCGTACTTACCTCGCACGCCGCCCTTGAGCAACTCGGACATATCATATTCAGGGCGCAGATCATCTTCAAGTTCAGTCCTGGTCGCCTTGTTCATACGCTTCTCTCTCCGCGCGAGTCAACTCTCGCGCGCTAATGATGCGAATGTGATCGCCGCGCTCTGTGTGCGCTACGATGAGGTAGCGCAGCCGCTTCGATCTTCCCACGATCACGTAACGGTCTTCATCGGCCGAATGGTCAGGGTCTGCGACGGTCACGCTCAATGGGTCGCAGAACACCGTCGCTGCTTCACTGAACGACACCCCGTGCTTCTTGAGATTGGCGGCTGCTTTCAAGGGGTCCCATTCGACCAGGATATGCATATTTGCCCTTTCACGGAATGCCGTCGTCGCAACCATTATAGCGCAACTGAGGCCGCGCGACAAGTGCTTTTCTCCGATGTCCATACAAGTCCCTTGATAGTTTGAACATCAGAGCGCCTTATGCTATACTCGTGGCATTATCTGACTGAGGAACCCTATGCCATGCCGGCCCTACGCGCGCCTCTCCAACATAGCTTCCATCCTGGCGCTCCTGCTCATCGCCGGCCTGGCGTACCTGTGGGCCGACGGCCTGATCGCGTCGCTGGACGCCTATCGCTCGCCGATACGGGAGACGCTGCCGGCCGGCCCGGCCCTCACACCGCTGTCCGAAGGCGTAGTCTTGGTGATCGTGGATGGCCTGCGCCTCGACGCAGCCGACGCGATGCCCTTCTTGACGGAGCTGGCCGGTCGCGGCTCGCGTGCCACGGTGCTGCAAGACCCGCCGTCCTATTCCGAGACGGCCTGGACGACGCTCATGAGCGGCGCTTCGCCTCAACTGAGCGGCGCGCCGGCGTTTAATGAAGAGTACGCCGCCATGCGCGTCATCGAAGCGGATCAGCTCTGCGCTGCGGCGACCGACGCCGGCCGCACAGTGGGCGTGAGCGGCTACTATTGGTGGGAAAAGATGATCCCGCCGGCGCAGCGCCGGCTCGGCTTCTTCGAGCCAGGCGAAGATGTCGCCGCCGACGCGCGCATCGCGGGGGCCGCCCTGGACTGGCTGGGGAGCGCAGCGTCGCCCGATTTCTTGATCGCGCATCTCAACCAGGCGGATGTCTACGGCGAAGCGTATGGCGCACGGAGCCAGGAATATCGAGACTCGGCTCTGCGGGTGGACGAGCATCTGCGGGCCATCGCCAGCCGGCTCGACCTGACCCGTCAAACCCTGATCGTGGTCGCCGATCACGGCCTGACTGATTCGGCCGGGCATGGCGGGGGCGAGCCGGCCGTGTTGCGGACGCGCCTGGTCGCCGCCGGTCGGGGCATCCGCGTCGGTCAATCGGCGGACATCCGCCAGATTGACATTGCGCCCACGATTGCTGCTCTGTTGGGGACGCGCATCCCCAGCCGCGCCGAAGGCCAGTTCGCCGAGGCGCTGCTGGACTGGGACGCGCCGGCGCGGGCGCAAGCCTGGGAGGCGCTGCGCGCCGAGCGCCGGGCGCTGGATGGGGCCTATCTGCGGAGCGTGGCCGGCCAAGCCAACCTGAGCGAGGCGGCCGGCGCGCCGGCGGCGCAGATCGCCGCCTGGGACGAAGCGGTGCGCCAGGCCATCGCGACGCGGCTGGCGGCCGACCAGCGCGGGCGTTTCTGGCTCCTGGCGATTGGCGCGGCGCTGTTGGGCAGCATCCTCGCGTTTCTCGTCTTCCGCAAGGGCAGCGGCGCGCTGGGGCCGGCGCTCGTGGCGGTAGCCGGCTACTACGCGCTCTACGCGCTCGGCGGGAAGCCCTGGTCGTTCAGCGCCGTCGCCAGCGAGAGTGATTTCGTGCTCGACGTGGCCTGGAAGACGCTGTTCGCTCTGGCGCTGGGGTGGGCCTGGGCGCTCTGGAATGGACGCCGGCGCGGCGATGCCGCGTACAGCACGCTGCGCTATGTGGGGCTGGTCGTGCGGATCCTGGCGCTGCCGGCCATCTTCCTGATCTGGCAGATCGGGCCGCTGGCGACCTGGCGCGTGCCAGATTTCGACCGGGCTTTCCTGCTCTTGATGACCCTGGCGCAGATCATGGTCGCGACGGCCGGCGGCGCGCTCCTGGCCGGCGCAGCGACGCTGCGCGACGCGCTATCTGCAAAGGTGAGGTGAGGGATATGCGGATTGTGATTACTGGCTGCAAGGGGCAGTTGGGCCAGATCTTGTGCCGGCAATGGGCCGGCCAGACGCTCCTCTCCATGGATCTGCCGGACTATGACATCACGCGGGTCGAGAGCATCGAGCCGGCCATCCTGGCCTTCCGCCCCGATGTCATTATGCACACGGCCGCCTATACCAACGTGGACGGCTGCGAGCGCGACCCGGACCTGGCCTATCGGGTCAATGCCCTGGGGACGCACAACGTCGCCGTGGCGGCCCAGAAAGCCGGCGCGGCGCTGTGCCACATCAGCACCAACGAGGTCTTCGACGGCCACAAGGGCGCGCCCTATTTGGAGCAAGACGAGCGCCATCCTCTCAGCGCCTACGCGCGCAGCAAATACTACGCCGAGCGCTACGTCGAGACGCTGCTGCAGCGCTTCTATATCGTGCGTATCGCCTGGCTCTTCGCGCCGGGGGGGAGCAACTTTGTCAGCAAGATTTGCGCCCTGGGCCGCGAGCGCGGCCGGCTGCGGATCGTCAACGACGAAATCAGTTCGCCGACCTACGCGCCGCACCTGGCCGGCGCGCTGGCGCGCCTCATCGAGACGGAACACTACGGGACGTATCACCTGACTAACGCAGGTATTTGCTCGCGCTTCGAGTTCGCCGGCTACTTCCTGCCCCTGGCCGGCCTGGGCCATGTCGCCATCGAGCCGATCACCTCGGATCAGTTCCAGCGCGCCAGCACGCCGCCGCTCTACTGTCCCATTCGCAACTTCGCCGCCGCTGAATCCCTGGGCATCGTCCTGCCGCACTGGCACGACGCCGTGCGAGACTATTTCGCCGCCACGGAGTCGCCGGCATGTTGAACCCCGCCCCGTTGGTCACGGTCATCATCCCCACCTGGAACGGCCTGGCGTTGATGCCGGCCTGCCTCGACGCGCTGCGCGCCCAGACCTATCGCCCCATCGAGGTCATCATCGTGGACAACGCCTCGACCGACGCCACTGTGGAAACGCTACGCCGCGACTATCCCGAAGCCCGGCTCATCATTCTGCCCAAGAACCTGGGCCTGACCGGCGCGGTGAACGCCGGCATCCGCGCCGCCGGCGGCGCCATTGTCGCCCTGCTCAACAACGACGCTGAGGCCGAGCCGGGCTGGGTTGCCGCGCTGGTCGCCGCGCTGGAAGCGCACCCCGAAGCCGGCTCCGTCGCCTCCAAGATGCTCCTCTTCGACCGACGCGACGTGCTCAATTCGGCCGGCGATACCTATGGCCTGAACGGCTTGCCGGCCAATCGCGGTGTGTGGGAGCAGGACGCCGGCCAGTATGACGAGCAGATCGAGGTCTTCGGGGGGTGCGGCGGGGCGGTGGCCTATCGCAAGGCGATGCTCGACGAGATTGGCCTCTTCGACGAAGAGTTGTTCATGTACTGCGAGGACGTGGACATGGCCTGGCGGGCGCAGATCGCCGGCTATCGCTGCGTCTTCGCGCCGGCGGCGCGCGTCTATCACCGCCTGAGCGCCACCGGCGGGGGCAAGCTCGCCAGCTTCTACACCGGCCGCAATACGCTCTTCATCCTGGCGAAAGATTTCCCGCCGGCGTTGCTGCGGCGCTTCTGGCCGCGCATCGTGGCGGCGCAGCTCCGCATCGCCTGGGACGCGCTGCGCGCCTGGCGCGGCGAGGCGGCGCGAGCGCGGCTGCGCGGCCAGTGGGCCGGCGTGCGCGGCTTCGGTCACTGGCGGCGCAAGGGGCATGCGGTGTATCGGCTGCGCCGCGCCAGCGATGCCGAGCTGGAGCAGCGGCTGAAGTAGCGCCGGCCGGCATCGCGTACCCCTCCCCAATCCCCTGCCCCCTTCCCCTCTCCGTGTATGGAGAGGGGAAGGGGGTTGGGTTTAGGAGAGAGGTGCGCGAACCAAGCGATCGTCATTTCAAATAGATCTCAAACTCCGCCCGGATCGCCGCTTCCGCCTCCGCCGGCAAGGGAGCGGCCGATGCTCGGCCAGGATACTCCGCACTCGCTCGCCGGCGCGCGCCCGCGCATCCTGCTTGCCGGCCGCCTCCCACGTCGCCCGATCCTGCCGATCCGCGCCGCGCGGATAGAAGAACTCCGAGCGCATATACTGCATCGTCAGGGCGTCGGTCAAGAAATGCCCGCCTGGCCCGACCCGCTCGATAGCCTCCACCGCCAGCGTTTCATCATTGACCGCAATGCCCCGCAGCACGCGCTGCGCCATCCCCACGATGTCATCGTCCAGGACGGCCTGCTCCAGGGATGCGGCGTTCATGTTGTTGACCATGCCGTAGGCGTGGTGGACATAGTTCCCGCCGCCCATCGCGGCCAGGAGCAGCGTCGCCATCTTCTCCGCGCCGGCCTGAGCGTCGGGGATCTTGGCGTCGCTCATGCCGCCGGAGCAGTAGATCGGCACGCGGTAGAAGCGCGCCATCTGCGCCGCGGCCGCCTGCATGATCCCGAACTCTACCGCGCCGGCCAGATAATTCCCGCTACGCATGTCGGCCACGCCGGGGATGTAGCCGGCCAGCACTGGCGTGCCCGGTCGGGCCAACTGGGTCAGGACGATGCCGCTCAACTGCTCGGCATTGAGCTGGGCCAGACTGCCGGCCAGAGTCACCGGCGATGTGGAGCCGGCCATTGGCGCAGAGGAGAGGGCCACCGGCAGGCCGGCGCCGCACCAGGTCAGCAGGATGTCGGTCACGGCGGTATCCAGATGCAGCGGGCTGACCATCCAACTGGTGATGCCCGACACGATGGGGCGTTGGCGCAGGGCTTCGGGCGAGCCGGCCAGGCGCGCGCCCAATGCCAGCACCTCGCGCGCGCCCTGGGTGTTGTTCAGGCCGCCCATGATGTGCTTGCCGCTGTTGGAAAGGCAGGCGAAGAAGCGATTGACCGGCACATGCTGCGCCGGCACGTCAGTGGGGTAGAGCGGCATGACGATGAAGTCGCAGTAGGGCAGGGCATCCAGGAGTCGGACGAGCTGCGCCAGGTCGGCCAGGGTGGCCGGCCGCACGGTGTCCGCGCCGGGATCGAGGATCTGCGTGGGCGAGCCGCCGGAGCCGGCGTAGACGCGTGGCCCTTCCAGGACGATGTCCTGGGCCGGGTCGCGGCCGGCCAGGAGGACGCACGCCGGCGTCGTGCCCAGCGCCCGCTCGACCATCTGCGGCGAGAGGTAGACGCGCGACCCATCTACCCGCGCCCCGCCCTGGCGGTAGAGGGCGCGCGCCGCTTCATGTTCGACGGACACGCCGACGCGCTCCAGAATAACAAGCGACGCCGCATGGATGCGCTGGATGTCATCGGGAGAGAGTGGGGCGTATTGCCCGCCGGCCAGGCCACTTCGCGCCATGATTTCGCTCCTTGTTGTTGCTTATCGCGCAACATGATTGCATGATATACAACGGAATATCGCACGAATGGCTGTCCTTGTCAAATTGCGCGGCCGGGCGCGGTTTGTCCGGCTTCCGCCGGCGTAGTATAATGGTATCCACATCTTGCCGATGGAGTATTCTGAGGCCCCGCCGGCCCAGCGTAACCTATGATAGAAGCTGCAGTTTCCGCACATTTCTCACGTAATGGCATCCTGGCGCCGCGCAGCGAAGCCACCATCTCCATCTACAGTCCGGCGCTCTTCTACAGTTTCGGCGTCTATGAGTCTGTCGAGATTGACGGCGGCGTTGCCTTCCATCTGGACGATCACCTGGAGCGCCTGTTCCATTCGGCGGCGCTCATCGAGTTGCCCATCCGCTATGAGCCGGCGCTGATTCGGCGCTGGGTGCAAGAATTGATGGCCGAAGACCGTATCTTTGAGGCCCTGTTACGCATCATAGTAATAGGGCCCAATAGCGAGGATGGCCCGGATGACGCGCTGGTTTATATCTTGCCCGGCCCTTTGCCGCACTATCCCAGCACGTTTTACACTCAGGGCGCTCGCGTGATCACGTATGAGGGTTGCCGGCCATTGCCGCAATCTAAGACGCTGAACACGCTGGTGAACTATCTGGCATTGCGCCACGCGCGGCGCCTCGGCGCGCACGAGGCGCTCTTGGTCAACGACGAGGGTTGCCTGACGGAAGGGTCGCGCAGCAATCTCTTCGTGGTCGCCGGCGACACGCTGCTGACGCCGCCGGCCGAGCAAGTGCTTTCGGGCATCACGCGCGACCTGGTCTGGAAGCTGGCCCAGGCGCGCGGCATCCCGGTCATCGAGCAGGCCGTTCCGCGGGGCGAGTTGGGCCGTTTCGATGAGCTATTTGTGACTTCCACCAGCATGCACGTCATCCCGATTACGACGGTGGACGAACAGGTCATCGCCGATGGGCGCGTCGGGCCGCTGACGCGCGTGCTGATGCATGAGTTTGAGGCGTACTACGCCCATGTCCTGGGGCGCTCAGTCGTTGGAGCGCCGGCGTCCGAAACCCCGGCCGGCATGGGGTGATTAGTAAAGGTTTGGGAGGTTCTTGGATCATGAACAGGATTTATGTGCAGCGTCAGAGGCGGAAGGTCTTGCGTGCCGTGTTGGCCGTCTGCATGGCCTTCGTCTTGACCTTCAGTCTGGGGTGGATTGCCCTGGCGCAGGAAACGACCGCGGATGCGGCCGACATCTTCGTGGAAGCGGAAGCCGGCTCTGTCGTCGCGCCGATGCAGGCGCAGGCCGACGCGGCCGCTTCAGCGTGCAACTTCGTGAGCAGCCCTAATGGCGAATCCGGGACGACGACGTTGAACGTCAACCTGGGGGCGGCGCGCACTGTCTATCTGTGGGCGCGCACGCGCGGCATCCATTCCGGCGCGAATTCGTTCTACGTCAAGATTGACGCCGGCGCAGAGGTGCGCTGGGACTTCCCGGTCAGCACGGATTGGGTCTGGAGCGCGGTCAAGGATTCCAGCACCGGCCGCATCATTTCGGCCGCGTTGACCGCCGGCGCGCACACCGTGCGCTTCCGCACGCGCGAGGCCAACTCTTCCCTGGATGTGGTTGCCTTGACCAGCAGCGCCACCGTGACGCCCACCTACGTCGCGTCGTGCGGGCCGACGGCTACGCCCACCAACACGCCGCTGCCGACATCTACCCGCACGCCGACCAACACCGCGACAATCACCAATACGCCGACCGCCACATCCACACCCTCGGCCACCCCCACGCCGACCGATACCGTGACGCCGGGCGGCCCGACCATGACCTTCACGCCGACTTCAATTCCGCCGACGGCGACCAGCACGCCGACCGTCACCCGCACGCCGGGCGGCGCAACGGCGACGGCGACGCCCTATGCAGTCATTCGCCTGGAGCCGGAAGATTCATCGGAGCTTCGCGAGCCATTCCAGGTTGGCGACGATAACAAGGCATCGCGCTGTCACTACATCTACTCTGATCCGGGCACGGCCAGCGGCTCCCTGGGTATGTACTTCGGCGCTCCGATTGCAGGCATCTATCAGATGTGGGTGCGTATCTGGTCGCCGACCTACGGCACGAACAACTTCCTGGTCGCCTTCGACGACTCCAGCGGCGCGTCGGCCTTCCACTGGAACCCGCCGGCCACTTCGGCCTGGACCTGGGTGCGCGTGACCAACGCCGACGCCGGCGGCGGGCCGTGGAGCACCCACATGTCGGAGGGCGGACACTACATCTTCTTTGCCGCGCTGCGCGGCGGGGCCAAGATTGATGCGATCGAATTCGTCTATCAAGAAGCCGCGCCCGGCCGCAGCTACACGCCCAGTTGGGTGCAGCCGTGCGGGCCGGCGACCAGCACGCCGACACGCACGCCCACCTACACGCGCACGCCGGTGCCGAATCCGCCCTTCACCAATACGCTGGTCTTGCAGCGTGGCCTGAACGGCTACAATGGCGTGCAGGATTCGATGATTGATTTCCGCAACCCGAGTACCAACTTCGGGCGCAACACCATGCTCTATCTGCGTGGCGCCAATCAAACCAACGCGGTCTTGCGCTATCAATTGACCGGCTTGCCGGCCAACGCGCAGATCATTTCGGCCACCCTGGGCGTCTACATGATCCCGCGCGCTGATGTGCAGAACCGGCATCAGATGACGACTACGGTCTACTCGCTGATTCGCCCGTTCAACGAGATGCAGGTCACCTGGTTCCAGGCAGCCACCGGCAATCGTTGGGGCGTGCCGGGCGTGAACGATCCGTACACGGACTACCGGCGGTGGCCCAGCGACGAGGCGCAACACTACTTCTGGATCACGCGCGAGCAGCAGACGCCGCAGTGGTTCACCTACACCGTTACTTCGATGGTGCAGGGTTGGGTGGACAATCCTGCCAGCAACGCCGGCCTCATCATCAAGGCCACCTACCCGCATGAGACCTGGCAGTATATCTGTAGCTCAGAGTACTGGGCAGCCGCGTACCGGCCGCGCTTGCAAATCATCTACTACCCGCGCCCGTAGGCTGACGCCGAACGGCTAGACCAAAACCAGAGACCCAGGGGGAACGCCTCCCCTGGGTCTCTGCGCGTTGCCGGCCATTCGTGACAGCTTTTGACAGCCTTGTGAGAGCGATTGACGGCCGGAACCTATTGACGCCGGCGGGCGTCTCTGCTATGCTGACCCCGAACAACGCAAAAACTCGCAGGAGGCGCCTCATGACAGAAACTACGCCCGCAGAGACCACGCCGGCCGCCAAGCCGCCGGCCCTGGCTCGGCCCACTTTCGTGCTCAGCAGCGCGCTGCTCATCGGTTTGTTGGTCGAATGGCTGATTCATGTCCCCGGCGTCGGCTTCGGCCACGCCCTGGCGGCGCTGGTCATCGTCGCCGGCTGGTTCGTCGTCGGACGCGGCCTGGGCCGGCGCGCCAGCCGGTCGGGCCTCTTCTTGCTCGTCTATGTGGCTGTCCTGGGCGTGCTGACGGCGCTACGCGCCTCGCCGACCCTGCAGGGCATCAATATCCTGGCCGGCCTGACCCTGTTGCTTCTGGCGGCGGTGGTCTACGTGCCCGGCGGGCTGCACCAGCTCAGCCTGAGCCGCTATCTGTCGGAAGGCTTCTTGAGTGGTCTGGCCGCGTTGGGCGAGCCGTTCGTCCTGCTCTTCAGCGATCTGCCGGCGGAGCGTACACTCCCCGCGCCGGCCGGCAAGCGCGGCGCCGGCGCCGCGTTGGGCGGCATCTTCCTGGCATTGCCGCTGCTGCTCCTCTTCGGCGGCCTCTTCTACGCCGCCGACGCCGTCTTCGCCGGCTACGTGAAAGACATCTTCCGCGATATCAATATCGGCGTCATCCTGGCGCACCTCTTTCTGGGGCTGTGGGTGGCCTGGCTGGCCGCCGGCGTCTTGCGCCATGCCTTCACGCGGCGGAGCGACAATACGGCGGCCGAGAAGATGAAACTGGGCCGGCCGGCCGGCCTGCGTATCGGCAATGTGCAGGCGCTCATCGTCCTGGCGTCGCTGAACATCCTCTTCCTGGCTTTCGTCCTGGTGCAGGCGGTCTATCTCTTTGGCGGCGTGGACACGTTGCAACGCGCCGGCATGACCTACAGCGACTACGCCCGCAAAGGCTTCTTCGAGCTGGTCAGTGTGGCCGCGCTGGCGCTGACGGTCATCCTGGCGCTGGATTGGCTGACCTGGCCGCGCGCCAGCGCCGGCGGCCGCGCCGTCAACGTGCTGAACATCCTGCTGGTGGCGCTCACCTTCGTCATCATGGTTTCGGCGGTGCAGCGCATGTGGCTGTATCAAAGCATGTACGGGATGACGGAGCTGCGCCTGTATACGACGGCCTTCATGGGCTGGCGGGCGGTGGTGCTCTTGTGGCTCATCCTGACGGTGCTGCTGCGCTTTCAGCCCGAGCCGGCCGCGGCCGGCCGACGTCTCTTCGCCTTCGGGGCGCTCCTTGCCGGCATGGCCCTGATCCTGGTCTTGAATATCCTCAACCCTGACGCGCTGATCGCGCGCGCCAATCTGGCGCGCGCCGTGGCCGGCGTGGGGGTGAGCCTCGACGCCGTCTATCTGACGACCAATCTCAGCGCCGACGCGACGCCGACGCTGGCGGCCGGCCTGGCGGGGCTGCCCGACCCCTGCCGGCGCGCCGAGCTGGCGCGCGGCCTGCTGGAGCAGGGGGAGCGGCTGACGCGGAGCTACCAGAAGAGCGGTTGGCGCGGGACGACCATCGGGGAGTGGCGCGCCGCCGAAGCCTTGAAACGTTGGCAGAGCGCGCTGCAACAGTACGCGACGGCGTGTCAGTAGGGGCGCGATCTCACTCGAACCGGCCGGTCAGATCGGGGGCGTAGCGGTGCAGGTCGGCGCGCAGACGCAGGAGGGCCACATCTTTGGCCCTGGCTTCCAGCATGATGTCGGCCGGCGCGCCGGCCGGCAGTTGGCGGGCGAGCGCGATGAACTCGAAGGGGTTGACGAAGTCGCTGTGTTCCGTCCATTGAGGCGGTGTCAGGGCCGGCGCCGGGCCGGCGTGCCAGTCGGTGCGCGGGCTGCTGAAGTGGAGCTTGGGGCGCACGCCGGCCGGCCAACTGGCCCAGACGCGCGCCAGCCCTTCGCGCAGGCTCCACCCTTCCGGGTTGTAGTTCAGGAAGTGCAAGTAGTCGAAGACGACCGGCCGGCCGATCTGCCCGGCGATCTCCAGCACGTCGGCCAGGCCAAAGACGCCATCGTCATTTTCCAGCGCCAGGCGGGCCAGGGTCTCGGCCGGCAGGGCGCGGCAACGGGCCAGGAAGCGCGACTTGGCCGCCGGCGCGTCGCCATACGCGCCGCCCAGATGCAGCACAATGACCGCTTCTGGCCCCTGGCCCAAACGATCCAGCAGGCGCGCCCAGACGATCAGATCGGCGGCGCTCTTGGCGGCCAGGGCCGGCTCCGGCGCGCTGAGGATCGTATAAGGCGTGGCGTGGATCGAGAGGCGCATGCCGTAGTTGGCGGCCAGTTGGCCGAAGTAGGCTAATTCGCCGGCGCATTCGTCAAGCTGGTTGGCGAATTGGGGCAGGGCCGGGTGCGCGGCATAAGGCGCCAGTTGCGGCGACAGGCGATACATGCGGATGTCTTGCTGGCGCAGGTATTCGAGGATGTCGCGCAGATAGAGCAGGCTGACGCTGAGGTGCGGCCCGTTGGGCCAGCGCCGGCCATCGTAGGATCTGAGCCGCGGCCGGCCCAATACGGATACGGCGAATCCGAGACGCATGACTGTCTCCTGTACGCCTCACAAAGTAACCTCCCGCAGGCTGCGAGCCTGCGGGAGGTTACTTCGGTTTCACAAGTACGCCGGGCTGCGCCTCGATGCCGCGCTCCTCGCGGTGTGGGTCGAAGGCCATGATCTGCGTCAGCCGGCCGGCCCCGCGCCGCACCCGCAAGATGTAGTTGTACAGATGCGTCGCGCCCAGGCGCTCATAGAGCGACTTCCATTGGGCTAATTCGACCGGCACATTGCGCTTGAGCTTCTCCAACGAGAAGGCGCGCAGGATCAGCGCGCCCCGGGTGGACAATGCTGAGGTCGCCATGAGCTGCGCGTCGAGCTGCTCTCGCTCGGCCAGCTCGGTCGCCAGCCGGCGCACGAAAGGCCCCTCGCGGTCGCCCGGCCCTTCGGCGTAGATGATGGCCTGCCCGGCCGGCCCCAGGCGCGCCGGCAACCCTTCCAGCAGCGGCCGCAATACGGTCAGGCCGTCCTCGCCGCCGGCCCCGCACAGGGCGAAGGGGATGCCGTTGGGTACGGGGATGAAGGGCGGGTTGGAGACGATCAGGTCATACGGGCCGGCCGGCGCGGCGTCGTACAGGCTTCCCTCATACACCTGCACGCGGTCGGCGACGCCATTCAGCAGGGCATTGAAGCGCGCCAGATGGGCGGCCTGCGCGTTCAACTCCACCGCGGCGACCTCCTGGGCCGTGGCGGCGGCCAGGATGGCCTGGATGCCGCTGCCGGCGCACAGGTCCAGCGCCCGGCCGGCCGGCTCGGTCCGGTCGAGGAGCTGCATCGCCAGGGTGAGGGAATCGCCGCCGATGTAGACCGTGGCGTCCGGGTCGCGGCTGCCGGGATAGTAGGGGTTGAGGGTGACGACGAAGTAGCGCCCGAAGTACGAGACGATGCTCCAATTGGCGGCGCGCAGGCGTCCGTTGGCGGCCGGCTCCAACAGGCCCAGCTCCACCAGGTCGGCCATCGTCGCGTCGCCCCAGGCCCGCTCAAGGCGCTCCTGGCGCGCCGTCTGGCCCAGGAGCAGGACCTCGTAGCTGACGCGTTGCCGATCGGGGAGGCCGGCGATGAGCGCCTGAAACTGGTCGAGGGCGGGGAAGGGCCAGACGAAGTAACTGCCGCGCAGCGCGCGCTGCACGGCATCGTAGCGCAAGTCATCGAGCAGGGCGCGCAGGCCGGCGATGCGCCGGCAATCCAACGTGAGCATCAAGCCATCTTCTCGGCGAAGTGACAGGCCGAGGCGTGACCGGGCGCGATGACGCGTAACGCCGGCGCTTCCGTGTCGCACTGTTTGGCTTCGATGTCGCTCAGGCGCGCCCGCAAGGGGCAGCGCGGGTGGAAGTGGCATCCGCTGGGGGCGCGCAGCGGGCTGGGCACTTCACCTTGCAGGAAGGAGAAGCGCGAGCCGCGCCGGCCGATGTCGCCGTGCGATGGAATGGAGCGTAACAGCGCCGAGGCGTAGGGGTGCAGTGGGGCGCGATAGATCGCCGCCGAATCGCCGGTCTCCACCACGCGGCCCAGGTACATCACCGCCAGTTGGTCGCACATGTACTTGATGACCCGCAAGTCATGGGAGATGATGACGTAGGTCAGCCGGAGCTGATTTTGCAAGTCGGTCAACAGGCGCAAGATTTGGGCCTGGATGGAGACATCCAGAGCCGAGACCGGCTCGTCGCAAATCAGCAGGCGCGGTTCCAGAGCCAGGGCGCGTGCGACGCAAATGCGTTGACGTTGGCCGCCGCTGAACATGTGCGGATAGCGTTTCAGGTCCTTTTGATCCAGTCCCACCAGGGCCAGGAGCTGGCTGGCGCGCTCGGCGCGCTGCGCCGGCGTCCCGATATTGTGGATCGCCAGCGGCTCGGTCAGGATGGTGCCGACCGACATCCGCACCGGCAGCGAAGAGTAGGGGTCCTGGAAGATGAACTGCACTTGCCGGCGATAGTCCTTCAGCGCCTCGCCCTGCAACGTATAGATGTCCGTCCCCTGATAGTAGACATTGCCTCGCGTGGGCGGCTCCAGCATGACGACGGCCTTGGCCAGGGTGCTTTTGCCACAGCCGCTTTCGCCGACGACCCCCAGGGTCGTTCCCTGGGTCACGCGCAGCGAGACGCCGTCCAGGGCGCGCAGTTGTTGCTTGGTGGTCCCAAAGAAGCCGCTGGAGACGGTGTATTCTTTGTACACATCGCGTACTTCCAGCAGCGCGTCGGTCGTCTGGCCCGGGGCGGGCGGATTCGCGAGTACCTCTGCCATGATGGTCACGCCTCACGCTTCACGATGGGATGGTAACAGGCCAACAGATGATCTGGCGCGAAAGAGATCAGCGCCGGCATCTTCTCGTCGCAGGCTGCGCTGCGTTGACGACAGCGCGGCGAGAAGGGGCATCCCGGCGGGAGCCGCGTCAGATCAGGCAGCACGCCTTCGATGGGCTGCAGGGGCCGGCTGCGGTCGCTGCTCAAGTTGGGCGCTGAACGCAACAGGCCGACGGTGTAGGGGTGCGCCGGCTCGGTAAAAACCTTCTCTGTGGGGGCCATTTCCAGCGCCTTGCCGGCGTACATGATGACCACCCTGTCGCTCAGGTTGGCGATGACGCCCAGGTCGTGGCTGACGAAGATCAGCGCGAACTGGAATTGCGTCTTCAGGTCTTGCAACAGATCGAGGATTTGCGCCTGAATCGAGACGTCCAGGGCCGTGGTCGGCTCGTCGGC
>CAIQJD010000176.1 GCA_903872005.1 uncultured bacterium
CGCCGCCGTGGCGCGCGGCCAGCGCATTGACGTGATGGTCGAGGTCGAAGCCGGCTATCGTCGCGTCGGCATTCAGACCGGCGAGCTATTCGTCAGCTTCGTCAAAGAGATCGTCGCCGCCATGCCCGGCCTGCGCTATCGGGGCATCACCTACATGGCCGGCGGCACCTGCAAATCGGCCGACCCGGCCGAGCAGTTGGCCGGCGAACAGGCCGGCGCCAAAATCGCCACCGACGCGGCCGCCTCCCTGCGCCCTTATGGCATCGCCACCGAAGTGGTCAGCGGCGGCTCCACGCCCGGCTCGCGCTACATGGCGCACCTGGCCGGCGTGACCGAGTACCGGCCGGGCTGCTACGTCTTCGGCGACATGGCCTACGCCGACCTGGGCGCGCACACCCGCGAGCAGATGGCCCTGACCATCCTGACGTCGGTCGTCTCCGTGCCGGCCGGCCCTGACCCGGATCATTTCGTCGTGGACGCCGGCTCCAAGACCATCACCCATTTCCGCACGCCGACCACGCCGGGCTATGGCACCTTCGTGCAGATGCCCGACATCCCTATTGCCGTCGCCAGCGAGGAGCATGGCGGCGTGCATCTGCCGGCCGGCGTCCGCCCGCCGGCGCTGGGTACCAAGCTGGACATCTGGCCCAACTACG
Source organism: uncultured bacterium (assembly GCA_903872005.1). The sequence goes on from CAIQJD010000176.1 coordinate 657, forward strand.
TCTCCGACGTGGTCAATCAGAGCGATGAGCTGTGGGTCGTGCGCGGCGATGACGTCATGGCCGTCTGGCCCATCAGCGCGGCGCGCAAGCGCGTGTAGCAAACAGAGCGCTAAACTTCGGAAGTCTTGCAGACTTCCGAAGTTTAGCGAAGTCGAAAGAGAGAAAGAACATCATGAGAACCGAACTGATTGATCTACGCAGCGACACCGTCACCAAGCCGACGCCGGAAATGCGGCGGGCCATGTACGAAGCCGAGGTAGCCGACGACACCTACGACGGCGACCCAACCGTCAACCGCCTGCAAGAGCTGGCGGCGCAGAAGACCGGCAAAGAGGCGGCCCTCTTCGTCGCCTCCGGCACCATGGGCAACCTCATCGGCGCGCTGGTCAACACCACGCCAGGCCAGGAGGTCATCCTGGGCGACTTCTCGCACATCTTCCTCTGGGAAGTCGGCAGCCTCGCCCGCATCGCCAACCTGGTGACACACCAGGTTCCCTTCCACAATGGCTGGCTCGACCCGGACGAGATCGAAGCGGCCATCCGGCCGCCGGCCCGCGACGCCACAACCACCGGCCTCATTGCCGTGGAAGACACCAGCAACATGGGCGGCGGCGCGGTCGTCCCGCCGGAACATCTGGCGAAGATTTGGGCCATGGCCCAGCGCCGCAAGCTCCCGATCCACATGGATGGGGCGCGCGTCTTCAATGCGGCGACGGCCGTGGGCCGGCCGTGCAGCGACCTGTGCCAGTATGTGGATACGGTCTCCTTCTGTCTCTCCAAGGGCCTGGGCGCGCCCTTCGGGGCCATGCTCTGCGGCAGCCGGCCGCTGATTGAAAAGGCGATCACCTATCGCCAGATGTTGGGCGGCGGGATGCGCCAGGCCGGCATCATGGCCGCGGCCGGCATCATCGCCCTGACCAAAGGCGCCGACCGTCTGGGCGAAGACCAGGCCAACGCTCGCAAGCTGGCCCTGGGACTGGCCGAGCGCTTCCCTGGCTGCGTGGATTTGGCCCGCGTCGAAAGCAACATGTTCCATATTCAAGTCGCCAAACTGGGCGTCAGCGGCCAACAACTGGCCGACTTCATGCGCGGCGAAGGTATCCTGGTCTTCCCTGGCGACCCACGCATGCGCCTGACGACCCACCAGGGAGTCACATTCGAGGATATTGACACCGTACTGGCGGCTTTTGACAAGCTGAAAGACCTGTGAGGTCCTTCGGAGCGCTGGAAGGGGGGTGAGACACTCAGAGATCGGGAAGTTGAATGGGCTTTGTTGTAATCGTACG
>CAIQJD010000177.1 GCA_903872005.1 uncultured bacterium
CAGCCCAGCGTGACCAGATGAACCCGCATGGCCTCAACCTGTAGCCGTAGGCTCTTGCTTGACCCACTCTTTGTCCATGACCTCGCCGGGCTTGCCCAGGGGGCCGAGCAGCTCGCCGTTGAGGGTGATGATGACGCCGCCGGCATTGCCCACGCGCAACAACACCCGTTGCGCGCCTTCCCAGGAGCGCCGGTCGCCAACTTCCAGCGTCCCCTCATAAATCTTGACGCCATCCACCAGCACCTGCGCCCAGGTGCGCGCTGTCACTTCGATGCTCAATTCGACGCCGCGATAGACCTTGGGCGTCGGCGTCGGGGTTTCTGTGGGCGTCGCGGTGGGGGCCGGTGTCTCGGTGGGCGTCTGGGTCGGGCCAGGCGTCGGCGTCGGCGTGATGGTTGAGGTCGGCGATGGCAAAATTGGCGTCGCGGCCGGCGTCGCCAGGACGCCGGCCGTGGGCGTCGCCGACGCTCCGATGAAGGGCAACTGGCCGCTGCGTTGGTAGGTAGTGAAGACATACCAGCCGGCCAATCCCAACCCGACGGCCAGGATCAAGACCAGCAACAAGCCGATGAGCGAGCCGCCAGGGCTGTGCATCAACGGCACGGCCATCTTTTTGTCTATTTGCAGGCGATTGGCGAGGAGCGCCTCGGCCGGCGCCGCGCCGGTCAGCTCCGCATATTGCGCCATGAGCGGCTGGGGCTTCAGACCGAGATATTGGGCATAACTGCGTAAGAAACCCCGGGCGGATACGTCGCCGGGGAGAGCATCGAACTGTTCCGCTTCGAGGGCTTCCAAATATGCCAGACGGATGCGCGTCACGTGCTCGGCGTCGGCCAGGGTGACGCCTTTCGCTTCGCGCGCTTCGCGCAATAACTGGCCGAGTTGCGCCATGGATCGGCCTCCAGATGGTATGCTGACAACGCCTGCACTATACCTGCTAGTAGGGGGTTTGTCAAGTCACTTCGCGGTTCACGCGCAGATCGCCCCTCAAGGGTGCAGCGCCCGATGCGCCAGGATACGCAGCTTGTCGTTCTGGCTCAGACAAGGCTCGATCTTCTGCACGAAGTCGGCCAGCACCTCGGCCGGCGGGGCTGTCATCGTATCCAGCGTGATCTTGCGGCGCCGGCCGTCATCCTCTGGGCCGGATCAGCGCACGCGAGAACGGGCGCCCGCTCCCGAAGGAGTTGGGCGCCCGTTCGACTACCTAGCCGATGCCAGGGACGCCGGCCGAGGCCGGCACAATGATAAGTCTACTTGCCGTCCCAGATCCACCAGTTGCCGATGTTGTACAGGCCGGTCAGCTTGTCAAAGCTGGTGCCTTGCAGCCGCTTGCTCTTGGCTTCGTACGACGGGGGCGCGACGAGCTGCGTGAACGGCTGGGTCTCATTCCAAATGCAGTCTACTTCCTGGAAGATGGCCTTCAGCTTCTCTTGATCCGTCGTCTGCAGCGCCTGCTGCTTCAGCTCCATGACGCGCGGGTTGTTGTACAGCCAATCGGGCGTCTTCTTGCCATCCGCGCCGGGCGGGAACGGATAGCCGTAGACGCCGACGTTGACGGTCTGCGCCGGATCCATGTACGCGAAGACGCCGAACGGGTCGCCGCCCCAGCCGACCCACATCACGTAGAAATCATAGTCCGTGCCGCGCGGCCCCTTGCCCGTGGTGTACTGGGTGATCAGGGCATTGTCAATCAGGTCTACGTTGGACTGGAAGCCCAACGCGCGCATGTTCTCCTGCCAGACCGGCAACATATCCTGGCGGGCCTTGTTGCCCAACCACGACATGAAGTCAATAGTGATGCCGGCGCGCTTGTCTTTGGGCAGGCCGGCCGCCGTCCATAGCTCGTCGGCCTTCTTCGCGTCGTAGTCAAACTTCTTCATCGTCGGGCAGGCGTACATGGAGCCGTCAAACATGCTATGCACGACCTTGCCCTTGCCGCCCAGGATGCTGTTGATGTAGCCGGGACGGTTGATGGAAGTCAGCCACGCCTGGATGTTCTTCGGCTCGCGCCAGAAGCCATTCATGGTCGTGTAATTACGCAACAGGCCGAAGGCGTCCGAATCCGAGATCTTCGTGAGGATCTCGATTTTGGCGTTCTGTTGCAGTCCCGTGACTTCAGTCGGAGGCACCGAGGTCACGTAATCGAGTTCCCCATTCTCCAGCATGACCAGGGAGGTCGAGGCGTTGGCGATCTTGAAGAAGAGCTTCTCAGGAGCCGGCTTGCCGCCCCAGTAGTCATCGAAGCGCTTGAACTCGATGTACTGATCCGGCACGTACTTGACGAACTGATACGGGCCGGTGCCGATCGGGGCCGTCGTCCAGTACTTGTCGGTGCCCTTCAACAGAGCGTCCTGATCCAGCTTCTCAAGCTGATGCTTGGGAACGACGAAGCGGTTGGTGGCAAACATGCGCGGGAAGCTTGGATGCGGGGTCGTGATGGTGATTTCGACGTTGAGGTCGTCAATCTTCTTGACGCCCTCGATGGTCTTCGCCGTCTTGTCCTGGTAAGCCTTCATGCCCTTGATCAAGTCCCCGTACACGCCGGGAGCGATCCGGGGCTTCAGATCTGGATTGTACCAGAGGTGCAGCGAATAGATGAAGTCATCGGCGGTGAAGGGTTGGCCGTCCTGCCATTTGACGCCCTTGCGGAGATGGAAGGTATAGACCAGGCCATCCTTTGAAGCGTCGTAGCCGGTAGCCAGGCGGCCATCCAGGGTGCCATCGCGCAGCGCTTCAAACATATACTCGGCCATGGCCGACATGACCCAGCGGCTTTCCCAGTTGGACTGGTGCGGCCAGCTTTGCTCCGGCCAGCCATTGGGCTGCCAGATGTTGATGGTGCCGCCGGTCTGCTTCGTCGCCGGCGCCTTGGGCACAGCCGTCGGCGGCGCGGCCGTCGCCGTCACGACTTTTTCCTTCTCAACCACCTTCTCTTTTTCGACCACGACCGTCTCTTTGACGACCTTGTCCACTTGCTTCTCGACCACGACGGTGCGCTCGACGATCTTCTCGACGATCTGCGGGGTTGCCGGCGCGCAGGCGGTCCATACCAGTCCCAACACGATGATCAGCACCAACGCGATATACCGTTTCATGGCGCATTCCTCCTTGCCTGGTTTCGTGCTCTGTCCAAACACCTGGGCGAGTACTGTTCCCGTCAAGTAGTCAACCGCATCCAGTAGAACGACGTGGCGGGCCTGGCATGCCCACACATGAGCGGTTAACGGCGCTTGCTCTATGGAGCCAATGGGGTCACTCCTTCCGCGCATCAGCCGCCGGCGCTCAAGGGTGCAGCGCCCGATGGGCCAGGATACGCAGCTTGTCATTCTGGTTCAGATAGCGTTCAATCTGCTTCACGAACTCCTGCAACATCTCCGCCGGCGACGCAGTCGTCGCATCCAACGTCATTTTGCGCCGAATCAACGAAGCCTCAAACTCCTCGGCGAAGCGGCCCAACACCACATCCACGTCCTTCTCCAGCAAGGGGGACAGTGGATGGGGGTTGGCCTGCATGCGTTGCCGGATGACCTCTGGCGATGCCTTCAGCAGGACGAGCACCGTGTCCGGCGCGATTTCCATGACCTTCTTGTCGTAGTAGCGGGCCATGACGCGGCGGTCGGCGTATTGGCCGGCTCCGCCGTAGCCATAGTACATCGGCGCGTAGACTGCGTCGCCAAAGTAGAAGTTGACCACACAGTGGTCATTCTCATCATAGAAGCCGGAGCCAAGATGGTAGTTGGTCATGTAGTCCACATGCCGCTCCAGCAGGGCGCGGTTCATGTGGAGAATCTGCTGCGCCTTCTCGTCTTCTTCCGGGCCGCTCCCCTCACCAAAGGGCATGACGAAATGGTCATGAAAACTCGTGGTGCACGAACCCAGCGTATCCAGCATCCACTTCCTGAGTTCGCCGACAAATGTCGTCTTTCCGACATACTCACAGCCGATGATAATCAGTCGCATGCGTGTTCCTCCTATTGCGTGTCAGGATCTATTCATGAATCTCGGATCCAATGCGTCGCGCAGGCCATCGCCAATGAAGTTGATGGATAGAACGGCCAGCATAATCGCCACCCCCGGCGGCGCCCACAGCCAGGGCATGCGCTTCAAGATGACGAGTTCTTGCGCTTCGCTCATCATATTGCCCCAACTGGCCGCCGGCGGCAGGATGCCGAGGCCGAGAAACGAGAGGCCGGCCTCGGTGAGAATGGCGCCGGCCACGCCGAAGGTGGCATGCACCACCAGCGGCGCGATGGCGCCGGGCAGGATATGGCGCAGGATCATGCGACCATTCTGCACTCCGGTGGAACGTGCGGCCAAGATGTAATCCAGCTCGCGAATCTGCAGGATCTGTCCGCGGATCAGCCGGGTTGGTCCGGTCCAGCCGACGATGCCGATGGCGATCATGACGTTGAAGATGCTAGGCCCCAGGAGCGCGACCAGGAAGAGAATGATCATCAGCGTGGGAAACGTCATGACCATATCCACGACCCGCATGATGATCCAATCTATTTTGCCGCCGTAGTAGCCGGAGATAGCGCCAAGCAAGACCGCGATGGTCTCATAGATGCCTACCGCGATCAAGCCCACGCTCAGAGAGACACGCGCGCCATAGATCAGCCGGCTCAACACGTCGCGCCCAAACGAATCTGTGCCCAGCCAATGGGCCGCGCTGGGCGCGGCGCGCGGATGCTCCAGGTCCTGCGTCCGAAAGCTGTACGGGGCGACCAGCGGCGCAGCGATGGCGATGCACACCATGATGGCAAGCATCACCAGACCAAAGCGAGCCAGCTTGTGACGGAAGAAACGACGGATCGCGCGTCGGGTCGGGCTTTCGACTCGCCCCAGACCCAACCCGTTGCCGGCGGCCGGCTTTGCCTGAGCGCGCGAGCCTTGCGGGTCGGCGTTGTCACGATCTTCAGCTCGCATGGGCATGGTCCCTCCATCCGGGGTGCGTGATGCGGCCAATTTCAGTCATACCGAATTCTCGGATCCACGACCGCATACATGACATCGGCAAGCAGGTTGCTGAGCAGGATCATCGTGGCGCTCAAGAGCATGAGGCCCATCAGCATCGGATAGTCTCGGCCGGCTGTGGCTCGCCAGCCCAGCATGCCCATGCCCGGCCACTGGAAAATGGTCTCGATGATGACGGTCCCTCCCAACAAGCTCGGCAGACTCAACGCCACCAGCGTCACCAGAGGCAGGAGCGCATTGCGTAAGATGTGACGCAGCGTGACCACACGTTCCTTGAGGCCCTTGGCGCGCGCGACGGTGACATAGTCCATGTGCATCACTTCGAGGACGCTCATGCGGGTGTAGCGCGCCCAGTGGCCGGCGCTGAAGACGCCCATGATGACGGTAGGCATCACCAGATGGCGGATACGATCCCAGATCGAGAAAGGCTCCCCGATCGTCGCCATCCCGTAGGTCGGCAAGACGCCCAGACGCAGCGCGAAGATGTACATGAAGGCCAGCGCCACGAAGAAGCCCGGCAGTGACAGTTGGGCAAAAGCGATGACCGTAAAGAAGTAGTCGGTGAAAGAGTATTGCTTCAAAGCCATGATAATCCCCATGGGGATGCCGATAACCAGAGCCAGCAACAGGGATGTTCCCATCAAGAGAAACGTCGGGCCGATGCGCTCGCTCAGCCATTCCACCACGGTCCGGTTGCCTTTGAGGGGATAGCCCAGATCGCCTTGAAGCGCGCGCCCCAGCCAGCGCGCGTAGCGCACATACCAGGGCTTGTCAAAGCCATACTGCTGGCGGACAACATGAAGCTCCTCGGGCTTCATCGTGTCGTAAGCCTGTTGCCCAACGATGTTGATGATCGGATCGCCGGGCGCCAGGGCGTAGAGGGCATACACGATGATCGTAATGCCAAAGAACACCGGGATGGAGACGAGCAAGCGCTGGATGATGTACTTGGTCACGGCGTTGTCTCTCCTGAATGTCGGGACTGTGCAATTTGCGCCAATACTTCCTGGGGAGTCACAGAGTTTCTCCAGCGGGCCAGGTCCGCATCGCCGGCGCG
>CAIQJD010000178.1 GCA_903872005.1 uncultured bacterium
ACCGGGAATCTCGGCGACGGTGACATCGCTCATCAGCCGGCCGCCGCGCAGCCCGCGGCCGGCGTCCGTTGCCAGTTGCAGCAGGTATGGCGGGGGACAGCGCCCGTTCATCAACAGATCCACCTGGCCGATCAAAGCCAGCTCCACCGCGCGCTGCGCGGCGCGCCGCGGGCTGCTGGCTTCGGCCAGCGTCCAGTCGCCCAAATTGAAGCCTTTTTCGGCCAATAGCCGGCGCAGGCGCTCGCCATCGCCCACCAGCGTAAACGTCGCCAAACCGGCCTGATAGGCCAGACTGGCGGCTTCCAGCGTCTCTTCCTGTTCGGCCGCCACGATGGCGACCCGCCGCGCGCCGGCGCGTGGCGCCTCTGCGAGCAATTGGCTGAAGGTGCGTATGGTCATGCTGACATCTCTCCGCGTGCTGTGCTCTCGTTCCCTGATCAGGCATTACGCATCCGGGACAAATCGTAGCATCGGCCCTTGTGGCCGTCCGAAACCCCAGACGCCCACAAGGGGCGATACTACGCGGCGCATCGACGCGTGCCCTATTCCAAAACTGAAACCCTCGCGACGTCCCGACGTTGCTCAGGCCCAGGGCAGCACAAAGAAACGCTCCAGGATCAAGATGGGCGTTTCTGTGGCGATAGCCGGCCCGGCCTGTTCCAACAGGTCGCGTTCTACGGTCGCGAAGACGACCGGCATCCCCAATTGCCGGCCGGCCAGTTCCACCGTGCGCTCGCCGGCCTGCCACAACTCCGCCGTCGTGTCGGCCATCAAGTTGGGGTTGCTGACCAGGCCGGTCACGAGCAGGCGTGAGGTGCGCTCAATGCTGCCGATGGCGTCGCGGATGCCGGCCGTGTCGCTGGTCCAGGGGCGAAACGGGTTGACGACGAGATACATGGCATAGCCGCGCTCGCGCAGGGCGGCGCTGTACTGTCCCAGGGCGCGCGCCCCTTGCTCGTCGCCCCCCACGTCCAGGACTACCTTGCCCTCTGGGCGTTGCAGCGCGCCCAGGATTTGGGGGGTGATGCCCGGCGTGTCGAGATGGCGCGCCAGCGGGGCCGGCGTGATGACTTCCACGCCGCGCGCACACATCGGCTCGGCCATCTCGCGTGAGCGAAAATAGGGGGTGACAATGTCCAGGTCAATCAGCGCCGGCGGGGGCGATGCTGGGCCGGCGCTCTGCGCGGCCCAGGCGAGCGCGAAGTTGATGGCTACTTCGGTCTTGCCGCTCCCGAATCGTCCACTGAACACAACACGGGATGCGTTGCCAAAGACTCTTGAAACCAGTTCCACAGCCGTTCCTTCTCCTCGTCATTGAGAAAGGCCGCGCGCACCCCATTGCGGATGATCGCATCGAGCTGCGAGAGCGAGATGCCAATCTCGCGGATGGCGACCATGTATTCATCGGTGAGGGTGGTGCTGGAGATGCTCGGATCGTCGGTGTTGATCGTGACCTGGACGCCCCGCGTGTGGAAGGCGCGCAGCGGATGGCGCGCCAGGCGCGGCACGGTGGCGGTATGAATGTTGCTCGTGGGGCACATTTCCAATGTCACGCCGGCGTGGCGCAATAGCTCGACGACGCCGCTATCTTCGATGGCCCGCACGCCATGTCCGACACGCTTTGCGCCCAGCTCTTCCACGGCCTGGCGCACGCTCTCCGCGCCGGCCGCTTCGCCGGCATGGACGGTTACGCCCAGGCCCTCGCGTCGCGCCTCGCGCAAGAGGCCGACGAAGGGTTGCAAGGGATAGTTGACTTCATCGCCGGCCAGATCGAGGCCCACGATGCCGCGGCCGGCGCGCGAGAAGGCCGTGCGCGCCACCTCCTGCGCCTCTTCGAGGCGCGCGTCGCGCTTGATGGTGACGATGAGCCGGGCGATCACGTTGAAGTCAGCCTGCGCCTGATCCACCGCCCCAATCACCCAGTCGGTGACTTCGTTGAGCGCGAACCCCTGGCGGTGCGCCAGGGTGGTGGGACTGAAGCGCAATTCCAGATACTTCACGTTATCGGCGGCCGCGTCGGCTACCGCCTCGTAGGCCACGCGTTCAATGGCCTCGCGCTTGGAATAGAAACGGCGCAGGAAATTGAACTTCTCCAGAAAGGCATGGAAATTCGGTTCATCGTCGGTCACCTGCACGTAGGGGCGCAGGTCCTCGATGTTGTAACTGGGCAGATCCACGCCATGGGTGATCGCCACCTCTGCCAGCGTCTCTAGCCGCAGCGAGCCTTCCAGATGCCGATGCAGGTCCACTTTTGGCAAGGCGCGCAGGGCGGCCCATAGCTCATGCCCTGAGAACTTATCCGGCGGTTTGTCTGTCATACTCAGCTTTTGGTTGCCTAGTCTTGCATCATGGCGCGAGCAGGATGCCCAGGGCCATGGAGATGAGCTTACTGTCATGCGGATCGGCGCGCGAGGCGACGATGAGCGGTGAGCGCGCGCCGTACACGACGCCGGCCATGCGCCCGTGGGCGAAGTAGGTGAGCGCCTTCGCCAGCACATTGCCGGCCTCCAGGTCGGGCAGGATCAGGACATCGGCGTGGCCGGCGACCTGACTGCGAATCCCTTTGATGGCCGCCGACTCGAGCGAGATGGCGTTATCCAGGGCCAGCGGCCCATCCACCAGACCGCCGCTGATTTGCCCGCGTTCGGCCATCTTCGCCAGGCCGGCCGCTTCCATCGTCGCCGGAATCTTGGCATTGACCATCTCGGTGGCTGCCAGCAGCGCCACGCGCGGCATCTCAATGCCCAGGGCGCGTGCGACGGCGATAGCGTTTTGGATGATGATGACTTTCTGTTCCACATCGGGGGCTACGACGACGCCGGCGTCGCTGACGAAGATCAACCGATCAAAGCCGGGGATCTCGAAGACGCCCACGTGTGTCAGCAGCCGGCCCTGACGTAGCCCGAACTCCTTGTCCAGCGCGGCGCGCAGGAAATCGCCGGTTTCAATGCGCCCCTTCATGGCGACATCCGCCTGGCCGTCTTTGATCAGTTGCATGACGCGCCGGGCCGCGTCTATTGGCTCAAGCTCGTCCACGATCTGCATGCCGGTCAGGTCAATCTGCCCTTCGCCGGCGATGCGTAAGATGTTCTCGCGCTTGCCGACCAGTGTGCAGACTGCCAGCCCTTGCGCCTGGGCATCGTGGGCCGCCAGCAAGACCTCTCGCTCGGCCGCCGAAGCGATGGCGACACGCCGAGGGCCTTTGGCTCGCGCCGCGGCATTCAACTCTGCGAAAGTCCGGATCACAATGGCCTCCCTCTTGGCTCAACGTCGATCGCTGAAGCGTTCCTGTCGGCTGGATAGATTGACATACGTATGGTCAGGCCGATGCTTGGGAATCGTAAACGAGAAGGTGCTGCCCTGACCCACCTGACTCGAAACGCTCACCTTGCCTCCGTGGGCTTCGACGATCTGCTTGACGATGGCCAGCCCCAGGCCGGCCCCGCCGAAGCGCCGCGTGGGCGATCCGTCAATCTGGTAGAATGGCTCGAAGACCTTCTCTAACTTATCGGCCGGGATGCCGATGCCGGTGTCGCTCACAGCGACACGCTCATAGTCGCCGGCATCCTCCAGGCGCACTTCTACCCGGCCGCCGGCCGGCGTGAACTTGAGCGCGTTGCCCAACAGGTTGTCCAATACCTGGCCCAGACGTGCCCGGTCGCCCAACGCCGGCGCCAGATCGCCAACCAGGTTACGAGATAGCTCCAGGCCGGCTTCGTGCGCGGCCGCCTCGGCTCCACGCAGCGCCAGGTCTATGATGTCCGCCAATGACACCGGCGCCACGTCCAGAGAGGTCATTTCCGCTTTTTGCAGCGAGATGACATCGCTGACCAGGCGCGTCAAAGTCTGCGTCTTGGCCGTCACCACCCGCAGAGCCTCGGCTTGGCGCTCGGAGATTTCGCCCAGGCTGCCATCCAGCATCAGCTCCACGTAGCCCCGAATGAAGGTGAGCGGCGTACGTAGTTCGTGCGAGACATTCTGGACGAATTCGCTTTTGAGGCGATTGAGTTCTTTCAGCTCATCATAGGCCAACTTCAGCCGGCGCGCCCGCTCTTTGAGACTCTCGTAGAGCCGGGCGTTTTCGATCATCGTGGCTGCCTGCGCCGCGGCAATGGTCAGGAGCTGCCCCTCATGGGCGTCGAAAGAGTCCGGTTTGTCGTCATCCACGTTCAGCGCGCCGATGACGCGCCCCTTGGTGATCAAAGGCACCGCCAGGAGCGAGCGGACTTCGGGGTCGAAGGCGATATGGTTGGGGACCTGATGCGTGTCGGGAATATAGATGGCGCGTTCTTCTTTGACGACCCGCCCGCTGACGCCTTCACCGATGCGCAGCTTGGCCTGATTTTGCCATTCGGGCTTGAGGCCGCTGGCGGCGCGGATTTCCAGCAGGCCGGAGCCTTCGTCTATGAGGAAGATGCAGCAACCTCGACAATTGATGACGCGCCGCAAGATCACGACCAGAGAGTCCAACATCTGGTTCAAGTCGAGGCTGCTGGTCATGCGTTGGGCCAGGGTGTACAGGGTCGAGACTTCGGCCAGCCGGCGTTCCATCTCTTCGTAGAGCAGGGCATTTTCCAGGGCAATGGAGGAGGGCAGCGCCAATGATTCGGCCAGCCGGCGATCATCGGCATTGAAAGGCCGGCCTTTGGTCGCGCGCACAAGCTGCATGACGCCCATGACGCGACGCTTGATTGTGAGCGGCGCGGAGAGGACGTGGCGGCCCTCTGGCCCGATGCCGGATACCAGCAGCGATTTACTATCGGCAGCGACGGCCTGGGCTTGCTCCAGGCTGAACAACTCCGGCGCCGGCTTCGCGCTGCCCATACGGTTCATGGTCGTCGCCAGGGTCAGCGCATCATTGGCATTGAGGAAGAGCGCCGCATCGTCCGCATCTATCAGACGCAAGGCGCTTTCCAGGACAAGCTGCGAGACCTTCTGCTCATCCAACACGGCGCTGATGGCATGCCCCAAATTGGTCAGAGCGGCCAATTCCGAAATGCGCTGCTCGCGGTCGGCCAACAATTGGGCATTGCTCACGGCCATCGCCATCTGGCTGGCGAATGTCCGCGCCATGGACAATTCTTCCTCGCCAAAGCCGCGCGCCCGCTGCGCTTCAATGAACAGAGCGCCGATCACCTGATCGCGCAAGAGGATGGGGACTGCGATCTGAGAATCAATGGTGGTTTGCAGGCTGACCTGGGGCGCGGGATGCGTGGCGTGTGCCGGCTTGGTGCGCGAGGCGATGGCCGGCGCGTTGCTTTCGAGCGCCTGCTGCGTCAGCGCCGAGTCAATCTTGCCAATCGCCATCTGTTTCACGCTCAGGCCGTGCGCGCCACGGACGACCTGGTAAACCATGTAATCATGCTCGCGGCGCAAGTAGATTGCCACGCAATGGTATTGGAAATTGGCGCTGATGAGTCGGGCTGCATCGGGCAGAAAATCATCCAGTTCGGGATGGGTGGTGATCTGCTGATCCAGGGCGCGGATCGTATCCACCAATTGGCTGTGCTGGCGCGACTGCTCGCGTTGCCAGGCGCGTTGGATCGCGCAGGCCGCCTGGCCGGCCACGATACGCAACCAGTCACGCGTTTCGTCATCGGGGATGGCCGCGGCGGCCATGATCAGTCCCATCGGTGTTCCCTGCACGATGAGGGGCAACGTGAAGAGGGGTTGGTGCGCTTCACGCAGGGCGGGGGGCATATCGTCTACCTGGGCGGCGTCTGAGACTTCCCAGAGCGCGCCGGTCGCCAGTGTCGCCATGAACTGCGGATGGTGCGCCGGCATCTGTTGCGGCCGGCGAAATTCAGCGATCTGCTCGGGCGTCAGGCCGCGGCTGACGCCCAGATGCCAGCCGTGGGTAGCCGGCTCCAACATCAGGATCGCAACAGGAATATCGCCCAGGGCGTCGGCGATGTGGTTCAGAACCACGGCAAGGATATCTTCCAGGTCGCGCGCCGCGCCGAGAGCTTGCATCTGTTGTAAGAGTCCGGTCAGCCCGCGCACGATAGGCAATCCTTCACCCCATTGTTGTTGGCGCCGAAAATCGAACGGATGGCTGCCGGCTCAACGCTCGCGCAATAGCCATCCCCAGTACCGAACGGTGAGCGGCGCAGCGATCGTCACGCCCAGAGCCAGAAGCCCGTGATGTATGAGCAGGAAGAGCGGCGATCCGCGCGACCAGGCCGCCAGTTCCGCCAGGGCATCGTACCACAGGCTGGCGGCGAACAAGCGCATGACCAAAGCCATGCCGACCAGGCCAATCGCCGGGTAGTACCCCAGATACCAACGCTTCCACCGCTGGACCGCGCCCAGCTTGGCGCTCAAACGCAAGAGCGCGATCAAGATGCCCAAAATGGCAGCTTCTCCCAGGCATCCCAACAGCGCGATGACGGTCATTGGCGGTCCCCGGTCATGCTCTTGAGCAGACGATTGCCCACGACCAGGGCCACCACGCCCCCGCACAAGAAAAGAATGTTGTTGGCGATGTCGCCCACCCAATTGACGTTGGAGAAGAAGGCGTAGCGAATGCCGGCGACCAGGAAAAACACGGCCGGCGCCACGAACAATTGGTAGTGGGTCCTTTCCCCGGACTTGATCTCAAAAAAGCGCGCAATCATGAGCATGGCAACGAGCAAGACAAGCATCATCGCCCAGGTATAAAGCGCCAGAACAGACTCAAGTACGCGCACGAACTATACCCCATATCAGGTTGCACGGAGCGCAGCCGGCTCTGGTTCCGCCGGCTCAACTCTTCTTCTTCTGGTCCAAGAACGCCGTGTAGAAGGCGTCAGACACGCGAGCGTTGCCGCTCAAGATGCCCTCACGCCCTTCAAACTTGGCTCGCACCTCAATGCCCTTGGGCGTGATTTCGTATTGGCGAATGTCCTTGTCATGCTGGCTGCCGCGCAACTTGAGTACCAGGAGCGCCTTACGCACGGCGCTGTCCAATTCGACGTAGCGCAGCAGCGTGTAGGAATCTGCCAGGAAGGCGATGCCATCTTCGCTATCGTCATGTTGGCCGAAGAGGGTGCGGCTTTCGCGCGTCAGGACGCTGGTCAGACCCTCGCGCTTCAGCGCGTTGATGAAACGGTATTGCGTCTCGCGCAGTTCGTGGGAGCTGCTGGCCAGGCGCTCGAAATGGGACAGGCTGTCTACCAGGATGCGGCGCGCGCCCATTTCCGTGACCATGGATTCAATCATGCCGCCGACGCTCTCCAGGTCTTGCCGGCTGACTTCCGGGCTGGTCATGATGACTCGCAGCTTGCCGTCGTTTTCCAGCGCCTTGAAGTCCCAGCCGAAGCCGGCCGCATCGCGATAGTACTGCTGGGGGAACTCCTCAAAAGTAACGATCAGGCCAGGCTCATCGTACTGCATGATGCCGTTGTAGATGAACTGCATGCCGAGCGTTGTCTTGCCGGTGCCGGGCGCGCCTTCAACCAGATTGGCTGATTGAGGCAGAAACCCGCCGTTGAGCATATCGTCCAACCTGGCGATACCCGTTTTCACTCTTTCCATGGTGTCATACTCTCCTGCGCGAAGAAGCCCTGACGGGGCGCGCCTGCCCTGCTCGCGTTGGCTCGACGAAGCTCATCGCATGCCGCGAATAATGTGATAGACCGCTTTGACCCGGAAATGCCGATCTTCACAGGCGGCGATGAATTCGCCGATCAACCGACGCATCTCTTTGTCATCCACCAGGCGATAGACGATGATTTCGCCGATGGCCTGCCTCTGCATGACGCCGGCGTCTACCAACTCATCCAGCTCCGGCTTGACCGCGACAGGATTACGGCCGGCGTACTTGGCGATATTTTCCACACTATCGGCCGTGTGCGGGTTCTCGTGGAAAAAGCGCACCAGATCCCACTTGATGAACGTGTTGACCCGCATCTTGACGAAATCTAGCAAGCGCGGGTCCATGTCGTTCATCAATTTCGCCGTGAAATCATCATTGGTCGTGCTCAACGTCGTCCCCTCCCCGCCCAAAAGAGCCAGGCCCGGCCGAATCCCTTGCTGCGAACGCACAGGCAATATTGTATCATTGTAAGGCCAAAAAGTAAAGCCTTGCGCCGAAAGCGCCGGCTTATGGCAAAGCGACCGGTTCCAGCGCGAAGACGCGGCTCACGATGCCTTGTCGAATCTCATCCATCAGTTCCTGGAACATGCCGTAGGCGCGCCGCTTGTATTCGACCAGTGGGTCGCGTTGCCCGAAGGCTTCCAGCCCAATGCCCTGGCGCAGGTCTTCCATGTCCGTCAGGTAGTCAATCCACAGCCGGCTCAGGAAGCCCAACATGACGCGCTTTTGCAGCTCCAGCGCCACGCGGTCGCCCAGGAATTCGCAGACGATTTGGCGCTCTTCGGCCGGCAGGTCGTAGATCGGCGCGCTCCGCAGCGGCATGACGTTCGGGAAGCCCAGGTAGCGCAGGTAGGCGTCATAGAGGTCGGCGTCCAGGTCCGCCAGGGCTTGCTTTTCCAGGGCGCGCATGCGCTTGTAGTCGGCCGGCTCGGCGGCGTCCACGGCGTAGCGCTCGATTTCCCAGCGCAGCTCTTCGGGCAAGCTGCTCCACAGGGAGGCGTTCAGGCGTTGGGCGTCGGCTTGTCGCACGCGTTCCAGGACGGTTTGGCGCAGCGCCGCCGGCGCGCCGGCCAAACCTTGCTGGCGAAAGCCGGCGCGGCGCGCCTCGTCCAGGAAGCGGCCGGCCTTACGCAGCGGGATCAGCGCGCCTTCGCGCAACTCGGCCGACAGGTCGCCGATGAGGCTCCCTTTGTGGCGCTCCAATGCCTCCGCGCCGCAGGCCAGAGCCAGGGCTTGCCAATCCTCGCGGCGCAACTCGGCCAGGGCTTGTCCCTCGATGGCAGCCCGGATGGCCGGCGAGACGAAGTAGTCCGAGGCGTCCAGATAGGCCCGCACGGACTGGCGTGTGGCGTCGTCCAGATCGGCCACCTGGCGCGCCCCGATTTCGGAGCGCACGCTTTGCGCCCAGGCGCCGAGGATGGCCTCGCGCGCTTCGACCGAGAGGTCTTGCAGCCGGCTTCGCAGGAATTGGCCTTCTTTCTCGCGGTCGGTGTACGCGCCGGAGCGCCCCAGGGCGTCCAGGATGCGCGGGCGCACGCCGGCCGGCGTCTCTTCCGGCCGCAAGGTCATGAGCGGCTCCAGGATGCGCCGGCCCAGGGCGCGGTAGATGTCGTCTCGCAGCGTCGGGTCGAGGATCTCTGGGCGCAGGGCGGCGAAATGCTCGTCGGCGCCCTCTTGGGTGAAGACGCCCCGCTCGGCCAGACATTGCCGCGCGTCGAGGAGCATCCCTTCGTATAGCTCGCTGGCATCGCCGGCGCC
>CAIQJD010000179.1 GCA_903872005.1 uncultured bacterium
CAGCCAGCCCAACTCCAGGCTGAACAACAGCATCAAGAGAATGCCCAGCCAAAAATCGGGAAATGAGATGCCGAACATGACGAAGGTGGTCGTCATGTAGTCCGCGGCAGAGTTGCGCTTCCATGCGGCGATGATGCCGGCCGGGATACCGATGACCAAAGCCAACAGCAGGGAGACCAGCGTCAGTTCCACCGTATTGGGAAATTTCTGCGAGATCAGCTCGGTAACCGGCTTCTTGCTGAAATACGAGATGCCAAGATTACCGCT
The DNA here is from genome assembly GCA_903872005.1 of uncultured bacterium. The sequence continues at coordinate 268 of CAIQJD010000179.1, forward strand.
GAGCATGTTTTTCACCCAGTAGAAGTACTGGGTATATATCGGTTGATCCAGACCCCAGTCATGGCGCACGGCGACAATCTGTGCGGGGGTTGCATCCATGCCCATCAGGCTCAAGGCCGGGTCGCCAGGGATGAGACGCATCAGCGTGAAGACGATGATGGATACGACGAATACCACGGGTAGCGCCTGGACGATGCGCCGCAGGATATAGGTGGTCATAAGCAGGTTTCACCTTTGCGTCGGCGCTAAGCCCGCCCGGCGCGAGAGCCGGGCGGGCTTAGGGATGCAGTGTGTAGCGGGAGCTACTTCTCTATGGTCACTTCACGCAGGTAAGGCTCGTCGCCCTTGTAGGGCACCGCGAGTCCCTTCACATAGCCTTGGGCCGGCAGATAGGTCTTGCGGAAGACCAGCGAAATCTTGGGCATGTCGGCCAGAATGGCCTTCTGCACGTCGTCATAGAGCTTTTTGCGCTTGGCCTGATCCAGTTCGCTGCGGGCGGCAATGAGCAGCTTGTCCACTTCGAGGTTGTTGTAGTTCGTCTCATTGCCGGCGCTGGCCTTGTTGGAATAGTAGTAGCGCAGCCAGCCATCGGGGTCAATCTCGCGCAGGTAGGCGGTGTTGGCGATCTGGTAGGTCTTGCCGGTGGGATAGACCTGCTCGACCAGCTTGGCCGTTTCGACCGCCTGGATCTCCACTTCCACGCCAATCTTCTTCAACTCAGCCTGCAGGATTTCGGCGATCTGCTTGCGGGCCGGGTCCACCGACCAGGTGATGAAGGTGAGCTTCTTCACGCCGGCTTCGGCGAACAGGGCCTTGGCCTTGTTCAGATCGTATTCGGGCTGCAGCAGATACGGGTTGTAGGCCCAGTGGTCGGGCGGGAAGAGGGTGTGGGCCGCCGGATACTTGCCATCATACACGACCTGCGAGATCAGGTCGCGGTCGAGGGCGTGCGCGATGGCCTTACGCACGCGCACATCGTTAGTGGGCGCGTGTTCGCAGTCCAGCAGGATCAGCTCATAGTAGGATTCGACCGGCACGGTCGCCAGATAGACGCCGGCCGTCTTGGTCAGGTCGGTCAAGTCCTGCGGGACGAAGCCGACATCCATCAGCATGTCCAACTCGCCGGTCTTGAAGGCGATCATGGCGCTCTGCTTGTCGCGCACGATCTTGTAGGTCACCGAGTCGAGCTTGGGCAGACCCTTCTCCCAGTAGTCGGCGTTCTTTTTGAGCGTCAGGTGATCATTGGGAACCCATTCGACGAACGTCCAGGGGCCGGTGCCGATGGGCTTGGATGTTACCTGATCCAGGTTCTCTTTCGCCATAATACGCACGTCCTGCAGGTAGACCAGGAAGGGAGCGTAAGGCGCTTTGAGCGTGACCTTGAGGGTATTCTTGTCCGTCGCTTCCATCTTGTCAATCTGGCTCAACATGGCCTGGTAGCGCGAGCCGGTGGCCGTGTCCAGGACGCGATTGAAGCTCCAGATGACATCGTCGGCGACGAATTCGCGGCCGTTGTGGAACTTGACGCCCTTCCGCAGCTTGAAGATGTAGGTCTTGGAGTCCGGCGTTTCCCATGATTCGGCCAGTTCGGGAATGGGTTGGCCATTGGGGCCGCCGCGCGTGAGCGTGTTGAAGATGTTGAACGCCGGCTTGTCCGAGCTGCCGGTCGTCTTGTGCGGATCCAGCGTGCGGATGTCCTGGGTGGTGCCGATGCGAATGGCGCTGACCTTCGGCGCCGGCGTGGCCGTGACCACAACCTGCTTCTCGACGACCTTGGTCACTTCTGTCTGTTTCTCGACGACCACGGTCTGCTGAACGACTTTCTCTTTCTCCACGACAACCGTCTCTTTGACGATCTCTTTCACGATTTGCGGGGTGGCCGGGGCGCAGCCGGCCAGCAAGACCGCAAGGATGACGACCACTAGCAAAAGGGGATAGCGCTTCATGACGTTGAACTCCTTCTCCTTGTTGGTGTGCGCTGAAAGCGTCACATTATCAACTGTTGAACCAATAGGATGCGATGTCGAGACATTCCAGGCGCTACGGTCTGCCCGTCAGCGGTACGATGCGGACTGTTCGTCGAAGGGCGCTGGGAATCTGCGAGTTCGTCTCACCTCCTTCGGTCTTGTTGCTGCAAGTCTGTTGTGGCGCGGGCGCGCCACTCGGCCGACCGCTAGGCGGCGTCTTTGCCTGCGTTGCTGCGTTGCACTCTATAGAAATCGTCGCATCTGTGTTGTGATGGCTTCGATGAGCACTTCCAGGCAGCCTTTGCCCAGGATGGATGGCTCTTCCTGATAGAGTCCGATGCCGTACTGATCGGCCGGCATGAGATAGGCCACTGTATAATCGCTCGTCATGGGCGAGAAGAGGACGATCTGTTGCGGGAAGCGCCGGCGCAGCTCGGTCTGGATCAGGCTGAATGGCTCGCCGCCGGCCGTGACCCAGAAGGCGTCGCCCAATTGATAGACCGAGAAGCGCAGCGGGTAGGTATCGCCGGCCGGCATATCTTGCAGATAAGAGAGCCAGCGCCGCGCCCGTTCGGCGCGCGCGCCGGCGTCGCGGGCGGTCACGGCGTCGCCGCGCCCATCGGCTTCCGCCTGGCGGGCCGTCCACTGCTCGATGACGGCGCGCAGGGCGTCGGGATCCGGCTTCGGCTTGAGCGGCAGGTCGGCGTGAAACGTCGCGCCGGCGAAGCGCTCGGTTTCGGCGCGCCGCGCGGCCTCTTGTGGCGCGAAGCGCCACAGGCCCAGCGTTGCGCCGGAGATGACCGGCCCCTGGTAGACGTAGTCGGCGGCCGGCGCGCCCAGAGAATCGAGGGCTGAGAGGGCCGCGTGGGCAACCTGCCGGCCGTTGCGGTCGGCTACCGCCGTATCGCCGGTATAGTCATCGCGCGGCCCCAGATCGCCGCACGCGCCTTGCAGGTAGATACAGGGCGCGCCGGTCTCGCGTTCGACGGTCTCGCGCAGCGCGCCGGGGAAGTCGGGGCTGGTCAGGGTGTTCTGGAAGGCCAGCGTCGTCGGATGGCAGGCATAGTTCACGAGGGTCGCCAGCCGTCG
>CAIQJD010000180.1 GCA_903872005.1 uncultured bacterium
CTGGCTGCCCGCTGGGCCGGCCGCGCTGGCCTGGGGGGCGGCCATGAAGGCCGCCCGTACAACGGGCCGGCGTCGCGCGAGAGAGCGGCCAGAAGGCCGGCCATATCGCCCCTGCATCCGGCTTGTAACTCCCCTGTGACTCGCTCCGCATACAATGAACCTGGTCGCAACCGGCCGGACTCGTTCGCGGAGCGCGCCTATGCCCACCCAGCCAGAGCCAACCGCATCGGCAGAAAATAGCCTGGACTCCTTCGTCCTGCGCTTCGTCCGGCCGGCCGAAGACGCGCGGCGTCCTGCCGGCGCGTGGCACGGCGTCATCCGGCACGTGCAAACCAATCGCGAACGGGCCTTCCACCGCTGGGCCGACGCCGTGGATTTCATCAACGAATTCGTCAACATTGGGGATGAGAAGCCGGCCGCTTGAAAGCGGCGCCGGCGCTCGCCGTATTCCGTCAGGGAGGTGCTATCCCATGCGTCTCAAAGATAGAGTCACGCTCATCACCGGCGGAGCCGCCGGCATTGGCAAAACGACAGCGCAGAAATTCGCCGCCGAGGGCGCGCAGGTCGTCATCTGCGACGTGAACGAAGAAGTCGGGCGGGCTGTCGCCGGCGCCCTCGGCCCCCGGGCCGCCTTCTACAAGGTCAACGTGACCGAGCGCGCCGCGGCGCAAGCCTGGGTGGATGACGTCGTCGCCAAATATGGCCGCATTGATGTGCTGGTCAACAACGCCGGCATCGTGCGCGACAATCAGCTCGTGCGCTTCAAGGATGGCGAGCTGGTCAAGCAGATGCCCGAAGCCGAGTTCGATCTGGTCATCGCCATCAACCTCAAGGGCGTCTTCAACTGCACCCAGGCCGTCGCGCCGGTCATGATTCGCCAGGGGAGCGGCGTGATCCTCAACGCCAGTTCCGTCGTCGGCCTGGATGGGAACTTCGGGCAGACGAACTATGTGGCGACCAAAGCCGGCGTGGTCGGCATGACCAAAGTCTGGGCGCGCGAGCTGGGCAAGCACAACATCCGCGTCAACGCCATCGCGCCGGGCTTCACCGCCACCGACATCCTCTCGGCCATGCCCGAAAAGATCATCGAGGGCATGAAGGCCCGCACGCCCCTGGGCCGGCTGGGTCAACCCGAAGACATCGCCAACGCCTACCTCTTCCTGGCCTCCGACGAAGCCAGCTTCATCTCCGGGGCGGTGTTGCGCGTGGATGGCGGGCTGGTGGTCGGGACATGAGGGGGAAAGACGCATGACTCGCTATGCCACGATCATCGGGACCGGCCGCTATCTGCCGCCCCGCGAGCGCTCCAATGTCGAGATGCGCGCCCGCTTCGGCGAAGTGATTGACAAGTTCGAGACGGCCACCAGCATCAAGCGGCGCTTCTACGCGCCCGACGATTGGGCCACCTCGGACCTGGCCGTGGAAGCGGCGCGCGACGCGCTGGCCGACGCCGGCGTGCGCCCCGATCAGCTCGACATGATCTTGCTCGGCACCGACAGCCCCGACTACATCACGCCGGCCACGTCCGTCGTGGTGCAGCACAAGCTGGGCGCGACCAACGCCGGCACCTTCGACATCGGCTGCGCCTGCGCCTCGTTCCCCACCGGCCTGGCCCAGGCCGCCGGCATGCTCGCCGTCAACCCCTACATGCGCTATATCCTGGTCGTCGGCGCGTACATGATGCATAAACTCTCGGACTGGGAGAACGACCCGCTGTCGTTCTACTATGGCGACGGGGCCGGCGCGGCCGTGCTGACCGTCAGCGACAAACCCGGCTTCGTCAGCTCGACCTTCTTCGCCGACGGCTCGTACCACAAGGCGTGGGGCATCTACGCCGGCGGGACCTGCGAGCCGACGACGGTGGAGGCGGTGCAGGCCGGCCGCACCCAGGTGCGCTTCCTCTCGCCCTTCCCGGCCGCCGTCAACAACGAAGGCTGGCCCAAGCGCGTGCGCGAGCTGGCCGCGCACGGCCATTTCGACCTGCAAGACATTGATATGGCGATCTTCACCCAGGTGCGCTATGGCAGCATCGAGCTGGTGATGGCCGACCTGGGCCTGCCCCTATCGCGGGCGCACTGGATCATGGATCGTTGGGGCTACACCGGCTCGGCCTGCCTCCCCATGTGCTTCGACGAAGCGCGGGAGTTGGGCAAGGTCAAGTCGGGCGATCTGGTGACGTTCGTTGGCTCTGGCGTAGGATATAATCAGGCCGGCGCCGCGTTCGTGATGCCATAGGTTGGGTTCCGCGTAGCATCGCCCCTGGTGGGCGTCCGAGGTTTTCGGACGGGCACAAGGCCCGATGCCTACGATTCACTCCCAATGGAAACAGGCCCGTTGGGCTGGAGGATAGCGACATGAGCAGCATACCCGTGATGCCCGGCATCACCTCGACCTTCGTCGCCACGCCGCGCCTGCGCCAGCACGTCCTCTCGTGCGGGCCGGCCGGCGGGACGCCCATCGTCTTTTTGCACGGCAACTTTTCGGCCGCCACCTATTGGGAAGAGCTGATGCTGGCCCTGGCCGGCGCCGGCTTCCGCTGCCTTGCGCCCGACCTGCGCGGCTACGGTTGGACCGAGGATAAGCTGGTGGACGCCACGCGCGGCTATCGGGACTGGAGCGATGACCTGGCCGCTCTGTTGACGGCCCTGGGCGTGGGGCGCTGCCATCTGGTCGCCTGGTCGGCCGGCGGCGGCGTGGCCTATCGCTTCGTCGCCGACCACCCGGCGCAGGTCCTCAGCGTCACGCTGCAAGCGCCGGTCAGCCCCTACGGCTTCGGCGGCACGAAGGACGCACAGGGGACGCCGTGTTTCGAGGATTGCGCCGGCTCCGGCGGGGGCGTGGTCAACCCGACCTTCGTCCAGCGCATTCAGATGGGCGACCGGGGCGCCGATGACGCGAACTCGCCGCGCAACGTCATCAATGCGTTCTATTACAAGGCGCCCTTCCGCGCGGCGCGCGAAGAAGACTTCCTGACCGCCGCGCTGATGGAGAAGACCGGCGCCGAGCGTTACCCCGGCGACTTCGTCCCTTCGGCCAACTGGCCGAACGTGGGGCCGGGGGTCTGGGGGCCGGTCAACTGCTGGTCGCCCAAGTATCTGCGCCATGAGGCGGACGATTTCGTGGCGGCCACACCCAGGCCGGCCGTGCTGTGGCTGCGCGGCGATAGCGATATGATCGTCGGCGACAATTCCATGTTCGACCTGGCGGCCCTGGGCAAGCTGGGCTACGTGCCGGGCTGGCCCGGCGAGGCGGTCGTCCCGCCCCAACCGATGATCGGCCAGACGCGCGCCGTGCTGGATCGCTATGCGGCCGCCGGCGGGCGCTATCGCGAGGTCGTCCTGGCCGGCTGCGCCCATTCGCCGCACATCGAGAAGCCGGCCGAGTGGCTGGCCGAATTCCGGGCCTTCGTGCGGGCGTAGACTGGCCGCCGCGCCCGTTGAACAACCTTCAGGAGACCTGTCAATGTCGTCAACATCTCCCGGCGCAGTGAGTGCGCCTGCTGTCTCGGTCGGGATCGTGGCCGCTGGCATCTACACGCCGGCGAAGGTGCTGACCGCCGCGGACATCGCCCGCGAGACCGGCATCCCCGAAGCGGTCATCTGCGACAAGTTCGGCATCGCGCAGAAATATGTGCCCGGCCCGGCCGATCACACCAATCAGATGGGCATTTGGGCGGCGCAAGATTGCCTGAGCAAAGCCGACGTCAAGCCGGATGAGATTGACCTGGTGCTATGCACCACCGAGGAGTGGAAGGAGTACCTGCTCTGGACGGCCGGCATCAAGCTGGCCTACGACATCGGCGCGACGCGCGCCTGGGCCATTGACGTGCAGATGCGCTGTGGGACGACCATCGCCGCGCTGAAGATGGCCAAGGACATGATGGCCGCTGACCCGGACATCAACACGGTGCTGATCGCCGGCGGCTATCGCAACGGCGACCTCATCAACTTCATGAACGCCCGCACCTCGTTCATGTTCAATCTTTCGGCCGCCGGCGGCGCGCTGCTCTTGCGCCGCAACTGGCCGCGCAACCACGTCCTGGGGAGCCACCTGATGGCCGATGGCTCCATGTCGAACCATGTCCTCGTGCCGGCCAGCGGCACGGTGCGCTTCCCCACCGACGCGGCGCGCGACGCGGGGCTGTTTTACCTCGATCTGGTGGAGCCGGACGCCATGAAGGAGCGCCTGAATGCCGTCTCCATGGACAACTGGATGCGCTGCATTGACGAGGCGCTGCGGAAGAGCGGCTACACGCGGGCCGATCTCGGCTATCTCAATGTGCTGCACATGAAGAAGTCGGCGCATCTGGATATGCTGCAACGGTTGGGCCTGCGCGAAGATCAGTCGGTCTATCTGTCGCAGTACGGCCACGCCGGCCAACAGGACGCCATGCTCTCCATCGTCGAGGGGCTGAAGCAGGGACGGCTCAAAGACGGCGATTTGATGATTATCGTCGCCGCCGGCATCGGCTATGCCTGGGGCGCGTCGTGCGTCAAGTGGGGGCCGGCATAAGGAGAAAGCATGGATCCCAAAGCGTTATACCGCAGCAAATTGATCTCCATTCCCGACGCGGTGGGGCTGGTGCGCTCCCATCAGATCATCGGCAGCTCCATGGCCGCGGCCGAGCCGACCGGCTTGCTTTCGGCCCTGGGGACGCAGCGCGACCGCGTCGAAGACGTGACCGTGTGCGTCTGCCTGCCCTTGCGGAAGTACGACTTCGTGCTGAAGCCGGAGATGGCCGGCCATTTCTTCATCGAGAACTGGTTCTACGGCGCGCCGGATCGCGAAGTGCACGCGCAGGGGCGCGAGTCGTACATCCCCAACAACCTGCACCAGGCCGCTTCGGGCAAGCTGCACGCCACCAAGGGCCATATCAACGTCTTCTTCGGCACCGCCTCGCCGCCCGACCATCGGGGCTATATGTCGCTGGGTCTGTCGCTGGTCATCGAGAAGCAGCTCATCGCGGCGGCCGATCTGGTGATCCTGGAAGTCAACCCGCACATCCCCTGGACGTTGGGCGATACGCAAATCCACATCTCCGAAGTGGGCCATGTGGTGGAAAGCGACATCCCGCCCTTCGAGCTGCCCAGCGCGCCGCCCAACGACCTGGAGCGCACCATCGGCGGCTACATCGCCGACCTGATTGAAGACGGCGCGACCATCCAGCTCGGCATCGGCGGCATCCCCAATGCCATCGCCGCGCTCCTGACCGACCGGCGCGACCTGGGCGTGCACACGGAGATGTTCACCACCGGCATGGTGGACCTGTACGAAGCCGGCGTCATCACCAACCGGCGCAAGACCCTTTGGCCGGGCAAGATGGTCGGCGCCTTCGCCCTGGGCGAGAAGAGACTCTACGATTTCGTGGATCGCAATGTGGTCGTGGAGTTCCAGCAGGGGAACGTCACCAACGACCCTTACGTGATCGGCAAGAACTACCGCATGGTGAGCGTCAACACGGCGCTACAGGTGGACATCTTCGGCCAGGTCTGCTCCCAGAGCATCGGGGCGCGCCACTTCAGCGGCACCGGCGGCCAGCTCGACACCCATCGCGGCGCGCAGCTTTCCGAGGGCGGGCGCGGCATCATCGCCCTGCGCTCGACGGCCAAAGACGGCGCGATCTCGACCATCGTGCCGACCCTGGCCGCCGGCGCGGAAGTCACCGTGCCGAGCCAGGACGTGGACACCATCGTCACAGAGTTCGGCGTCGCCGAGCTGCGGGGGCGCTCCGTCAAAGACCGCCTGAAGGCCCTGACCGCCATCGCCCATCCGAACTTCCGCCCGTGGCTGGTCGAAGAAGCGGAGCGCCTCGGCATAGTGCCGCGGCTGATCGTGCCGGGCTTCACGCCGGCGGCATAGCTGCCGGAGAACCGTCGCGTTGCAGTCTTGGGGAGATTGTGCGCCGGCGATCCTCGTAGCATCGCCCCTTGTGGGCGTCTGGAGGGATCGGACGGCCACAAGGGCCGAGGCTACGGGATTCAGGAGAACCGATGGTCACTTTCGATTGGCTCGCCAAACAGGCCGACATGCGGCCGGATAAGTGCGCCTTGATAGATGCGGCGACGAACCGCCAGTTCACCTACGCCGAGTTCCATCTGCGCGCCAGCCGCTTCGCCGAGTTCTTGCGCGACGAGTGGCGCATCCAGCCCGGCGACCGCGTGGCTTTGCTCGCCAATAACTCCTCGGACTACTTCGAGATGTTATGGGGCTGCGCCAAGGCCGGCGCGATCCTGGTCTGCCTCAACTGGCGCCTGGCGCTGCCGGAGCTGGAATTCATCATGCGCGATGCCACGCCGGCGGCTTTGATCTACGACCCGCCCTTTGCCGCCTCGGCCGCCGGCCTGCGCCAGCGCCTGGGCCTGACGCGGCTGATGACCCTGGCGCCGCACGCGCCGGCCGGCGAATGGGCCTATGAGCCGGCGCTGGCCGCCGCCTCCGGCCGGCCCATCGTCATGCCGGCGCGCGGGCTGAACGAGCCGTGGCACATCCTCTACACGGCCGGGACGACCGGCCGCGCCAAGGGCGTCGTGCAGACCTTCGGCATGGTGTTGTATAATGCCATCAACATCGGCCTGGCGACGGACCTGACATCGCGCGACGTCACGCTCAACCTGCTGCCCTGCTTCCACACCGGCGGCCTGAATATGTACGCCAACCCTACTTTCCATGTGGGCGGCACGGCCATCATCCAGCGCGGCTTCGAGCCGGCCGAGACGTTGCGCCTCCTCTCGACGCAGGCGACGGCCTTCTTTGGCGTCTCGGCGGTCTACCTGTTCATGAGCCAGCATCCCGACTTCGAGCGCACAGACCTGTCGCGGATGCGCTCGTGGGCCAATGGCGGGTCGGCGGCGCCGGTCAGCCTGCTGGAGCTGTATCGCCGGCGCGGCATTGACATTCGCTTCGGCTTCGGGATGACCGAGACCGGCCCGACCGTCTTCTTGATTGAGGAGCACGCGCCGGCCAGCAAGCTCGGCTCGGTGGGCAAGCCCTGCCTGCACGTGGAGACGCGCATCGTGGACGGGCAGGGGAATGACCTGCCGGCCGGCGCGCGCGGCGAGCTGCTCATCAAGGGGCCGGGCGTCACGCCGGGCTACTGGCGTCTGCCCGAAGTGACCGCCCAGAGCATCACCGATGGCTGGCTGCACTCCGGCGATGTCGCCATGCGGGACGCCGACGGCTACTACTACATCGTGGATCGGGTCAAGGATATGTACATCTCCGGCGGCGAGAACGTCTATCCCGCCGAGGTGGAGAATGTGATTTACCAGTTGCCCCAGGTGGCCGAGACGGCGGTGATCGGCGTGCCGGACGAGCAATGGGGCGAGGTCGGCCGCGCCCTGGTGGCCCTGAAGCCCGGCCAGACCCTGACCGAAGCGGAGATCATTGAACACTGCCGGGCCAACCTGGCCCGCTACAAAGCGCCGCGTTCCGTCGTCTTCGTCCAGGCCCTGCCGCGCAACCCGGCCGGCAAAGTGGTCAAGGGCGAGCTGCGGGCGCAATACGGGAAGTGAGTCGCATGGATATTCAGATTGGCGCAGTCGCCACGCTCTATCGCACGTTCAGCCAGCGGGATTACGACCGCTTCGCCGCGTTGAGCGGCGACGACAACCCGATTCACGTGGACGCGGCGTTCGCCGGCCGGACGCGCTTCGGGCGCACGGTGGCGCACGGCATGTTGCTCTACAGCACCCTCTGTCGCGCCCTGACCGAGGCGCTGGGGCCGGGCTTCGTCCAGCGCCAGCAAGAGCTGATGTTCGTCACGCCGACCTATACCGGCGAAGCCGTCGCCGTGCGCCTGGAGATTACGGCGCTGCAGCCGGCCGACGGGCTGGCCGACCTGGCGACGGTACTCACGCGGCCGGATGGCTCCATCGCCTGCCAGGGGCGCACCCTGGTGGCCCTGCCCGGCGCGCCGGCGGATTCCGCCGCCGGCGCCGCGTCGCCGGCCCACGCCGAGCCGACGGCCGCGACGCTCAAAGGGCTGGCCCTGGGCCAGTCGGCCGAGGTCGTGCGGACCTTCACGCCGGCCGATTTGCAGGAGTACCGCGACCTTGCGGGCGACGCCAATCCCTTCTTCAGCGATGCGGCCTACGCCGCGGCGCAGGGCCGGCCGGGGCTGCAAGTCCCCGGCGGGCTGTTGGGCGGTCTCTTCTCGTTCCTGTTGGGGACGCGCCTCCCCGGCCGGGGGACGAACTGGCTCAAGCAACGCCTGAGCTTCCCGACGCCCTGCTACGCCGGCGAGACGGTGACGGCCAGCGTCGCCATCATCCGCCTGCGGCCAGAGAAGGACCTGGTCAACCTGCGGAGCATCTGCACGGCCGGCGGGCGCATCGTCTGCGAAGGCGAATCCCTGGTCTATGTGAAGGATTTGGAACATGCCTGAGATCAACGCCAACGGTTGCCGCTTCTACTATGAGCTGGATGGGCCGGCCGACGGCGACGTGCTGGTCCTGTCCAATGGCATCCTGATGAGCACGGCCAGTTGGGGCTATCA
>CAIQJD010000181.1 GCA_903872005.1 uncultured bacterium
GCGCAGGCGGCGCGCAAAGCGGCGCTCAACCGTGCGTGAGGAGGTTCTCGTTTCATGGGCCAGAAGATCATCATTGAGCCAGGCGTAGCGTTTGACCTGAAGAAGGTGCTGCACAATCCCGACGACGATTTCTACGCCGCGTACCTGAAACCGTATTATGTCCTGACCCGCGATGGGCAATACCTGTTTGCTTCACAGCAGTTGGGGCGCGCCCCCAGCCGGGCGTTCCATATTCAGCCGGCCGGCTATCGCCTGGGCAAGGCGCAGAAGCTCTTCGCGCCCGGGCCGGATGTCGGCCGGCGCTTCTATGATCTGCTGCTGGGCTACCTGAGCGATTGCCCAACCATCGTCCTGGAAGGCATTCAGGGCGAAGCCGGCTACGAGACCGGCGTGCGCCTGGTGGTCAGCATCCAGAACCCGCACTCGGCCTACATCGCCTGGATGGGCAAGCAGATGGTTTTCCCCTACCGCGCCGGCGTCCCCATCCAATGCTGGAACTATATCGTGCCGGAGCCGCTGCCGGCCACGCTGGTGGCCGAAATCCACAGCTTCTACCCCGACTATGATCCGACTCAGCCGATGACGCTGTACGACTGGACGCAAGTCGGGCAGGATGTGCGCCGCGTGCTGGGCGTCGGCTTCGACTATTTCGGCGGGGCGTTCAAGAAGCCGAATTTGACCCTGGTCTGGAATCGCGGCGAAGCGGATGGCTTCGTCTCGTATCACGCCGGCTGCACCTCTGACCGCATTCTGAAGGGCCTGTCGGGCACCGGCAAGACGACCCTCTCCGTGGGGCCGGAGCTGGAGCAGGATGACGCCTGCCTCGGCCGGCCGTTCTATGGGCCGGACGGCAAGATCGAGAAGGTGCAGATCATCGGCCTGGAGGCGGCCAGCTTCGCCAAGTCGGAGGGGCTGACGCCGAATAGTCCGGAATGGCCCGGCCTGATGAAGTCGGCGCAGGTCGCGCCAGATGGGCATCGGCCGGTGGTGCTGGCGATGAACATTGATTGCGAGGGGGTCGAGTACCGCACGGAGCAGATCGCCGGCTATACGGTGAAGGCGCCGCGCCCCAGCGCCGGCCAGACGGTCGGATCGCTGCAATGCACCCACTATGACAAGAGCCGCACTACCAATGGGCGGTTCATCTTCCACTTCAGCGAGCTGAATCCGGGTTGGGGCTCCGGCCGGCCCAAATGGCTTCAGAGCGAGGGGCTGTCCTTCAAGCGTTCCGACGTGATGGAGCCGATCATCCGCGTGACCGATCCGCTGATGGCAGTGGCGCTGGACGCCGGCTGCGAGAGCGTCATCACCAGTGCGCTGGCCGATCAGCAGGTGGGGATGCGCGTGCGTACCTACGCGGCGACCGATTTCATGGCGCGCGAGCAGGCGCAGCAGGCGCTGATTAAGCTCAAGATGTACCGTGACTTGGGGCTGGACGACGCCGGTAAGCTGGTCTTCTTCATTGTCAATGCCGGCTATGTCGGGGAGTTTGACCTGGATGGCAAGCGCCGGCTGAAGCGCGATGCGGCCGGCGCCCCCATGCCCAAGCTGGATCCGGCGACCGGCCGGCCGGAGCTAGACGAAGCCGGCGATGTGCGCCATGTCGGCGCCGGCGAGAAGATCACGGTGTCCGATTCCAAGCGGCTGCTCGACCTGGTGGAGCATCGGCGCATCCGGCGCTGGCTGCAACACCCGATCTATGGCTACTGGGTCCCGGAGCCGGCCGAGCTGGAGCGGGAGCATGGGATGGTTGGATTCGGCCGGCGCTTCAATCCGTTGCGTTTCTACAGCGCTGAGGAGATCCTCGCCTTTGCGCGGCGTGACATTGCTGAGCGGACGGCGTTCATGCGGGAGTTGTTCGCCGGCCAGGAGGGCGAGGCGGAGCTGCGGCCAGTGATCGAGGTGTGGGAGCGGATGGTCTTGCCGGCGGCGGATGCCGTGCGGCGGTTCTATGAAACCTACTACGGCGCGGATTGACGGGAGTGGGCCGGCGTGCTACAATGCCGGCCGGTAAGGGGCGGTGGCGAAATGGCAGACGCTGCGGACTTAAAATCCGCTGGGGGCAACCTCATGAGGGTTCGAGTCCCTCCCGCCCTATATGTTGTAGACGATGGACAGTACCCTACTACATGTAGGGAGTGTCCCAATGAACAGCCCAGAACGCACGCTGCGGATTTTCCCCAAACCCATTGACCGCGAGCGCTCCTCACAGCTCGAATTGACTCTGAGGGAATTCCTCCTCGACTGCCAGGCGCGTAGCGTCGCCGCCGGCACCCTGCAATTCTACCAGGTGAAACTGAATCGTTTCCTTGAGTTCCTGACCCGATTCAGCATACAGGAGCTTGATAAGGTCACGCCCACCCACATTCGCCAGTTTCTGGTGGAGCTGCAGGAAACCGAGCACACCCCCGGTGGCCAACATGCTTATTTCCGTGCGATTCGCTCTTTCTTCAACTGGCTCGAGCAAGAAGGGGAGATTACGACTAACCCTCTCAGACGATTGCGGGCTCCGAAGGTCCCAGAAGACCTGCTGGAGC
>CAIQJD010000182.1 GCA_903872005.1 uncultured bacterium
AATACCATGCTCAACACCGCTACGCGCCAGCCCAGGACGCGCACCGCCATCATCGTGCGCCAGTTCTTCAAGAATCGCGGCGCCGTCGTCGGGGCGGCGATTGTCCTCTTCATGGTCCTGATCGCCCTTTTCGCGCCCTACGTTGCGCCCTACGACCCGCTGGAAATGTTCATGGAGGACCGGCTGGCCGCGCCCAACGCAAAATTCCTGATGGGCACCGACCAATACGGACGCGATACCCTCAGCCGCATCATCTTTGGTGCGCGCATTTCCCTGCAAGTGGGCGTCATCGCCAACCTCTTCTCGGTCACCCTGGGCATGTTGATCGGGGTCAGCGCCGGCTACTACGGCGGCCGCTATGACATCATCATGATGCGCTTCATGGACATGATCTTCGCCTTCCCCGGCCTCCTCCTGGCCATGGCCCTCATTGGCCTCATCGGCCAACGCAGCCTCACCTGGGTCATGATCGCCCTGGCGGTCGTGTGGATACCGATGTACGCGCGCCTCATCCGCGGCTCAGTCCTCTCCGCCAAAGAGAATATGTATGTCGACGCGGCGCGCGTCATCGGCCTGAGCAATAACCACATCATGTGGCGACACATCCTGCCCAATACCATCAGCCCGGTCATCGTCGTCGTCACCCTGTGCATCGGCGTCGCCATCCGCAACGCCGCCGCCCTCAGCTTCCTGGGCATGGGCGCGCAGCCTCCGACGCCGGAATGGGGCCTGCTCCTGTTCGAGACGAAGCAGTTCATGCGGATCAGCCCCTGGGTGACCATCTTCCCCGGCGCGGCCATCCTCATCACCGTCCTCGCCTTCAACCTGGTGGGCGACGGGCTACGCACCGCCCTCGACCCGCGCATGAAAGTGGATTAGACATTGATGGCTGCAATGACTCCTCGCCAGCGGGTGGAGGCGGCGCTGCATCATCAGGAGCCGGATCGCGTGCCGCTGGACATAGGCAGCGGCACCAGCAATAGCCTCGTCATCGAGGCATACGACCGGCTGAAAGCCTATTGGGGTACCCCGACCCCCACGCGCGTGATGGCCGAAACCACCCGCGTGGCCCACCTGGACGAAGAGACCATGGCGCGCCTGGGCAGCGACTTCCGGCCATTGCGCCTGCGCGGGCCAAGCCGCTGGACGCCGCCGGCCGACGCCGGCCCAGATACCCTGGTCACCGAACTGGGCGTCCGCTATCGCCGGGCACGCTACGCCGGCGGCTACTACTGGGAGCTGGCCCACTCGCCCCTGGCAGAAGCCACCCTCACCGACGTCGCCCGCTTCCCCTGGCCCGACCCCGACGACCCTGGCCGATACGCCGGCGTGGCCGAAGAAGCCGAGCGCCTGTTCCACGAAACGCCCTACGCCCTGGTCGGATGTAGCGGCTACCAAACCTTCTGGCAGGCTCTCTTCGCCCTGCGCGGCCTGGAACAGGGGTTGATAGACCTGGTCGCCAATCAGGAATTGGCTCACGCCATCCTCGACCGGGTCTACGAGATCAGCGCGGCCGTCACCCGGCGCTTTCTGGAGAGCGCCGGCCCGTACCTGAGCGTGGTGCGCGTCGCCGACGACCTGGCGACGCAGACCAGCCTGCTCATGTCGCCGGTGACCTATCGCCGAATGATCCAGCCTTATCACCAGCGTTTCACAAGCCTGATCCGGCAATATACCGACGCGACCATCTTCCTGCACTGCTGCGGCAACTTCGCGCCCCTCATGGACGACCTGCTGGACGCCGGCTTCGAAGCCTTTCATCCTGTACAAGTTTCGGCCTTGAGCGATCCGGCCGGCTTGAAAGCGCGCTACGGCGACCGGGCCATCTTCTGGGGCGGGGATCACGGCGTCAAGCGCAAGCGGATTCCGGTGGATGCGCGCCGGAACGAGTGGAAAGAGGGATGGTGGCTGGACGCGAAGGAACTCTGCGACGCCATG
>CAIQJD010000183.1 GCA_903872005.1 uncultured bacterium
CATCGCCAGCGTCCCGCCCAACGAATGGCCCAGCAGCATGACCTTCTTGTCAGGATACTCGGTCCGAATCCGCTCAGCCAGAGTGTGCAGATCCCGCACGATATCGTCCATCTTCTCAATCAGCGCCTTCTTGCCACCGGAGCGGCCGTGCGCCCGGTGATCCGGCCCGTAGACCACATAGCCCCGGCCGGTCAGGTACTCTACCAGCAGGCGATAGCGGCCGGCATGTTCCGCGTAGCCATGCGCCAGCAGGATCGCCGCTTTGGGCGCGCCGGCGTCCGGCTCCCACACCCGATAGAAGATCGAGACGCCCTTTTCGCCAACGAACGCGGCCTCGCGCGTCTTCATGCTCCCCTCACTCAGTGCTCCAGGATAATCGTCACCGGCCCGTCATTGTGAATCTCTACTAACATCATCGCCTGAAAGATGCCAGTCTGCGCCGGCACGCCCTCGCCGCGCAGATACTCGACAAAGCGTCTGATCAGCGGGTCGGCCAGTTCCGGCCGCGCCGCCTCAATGAAGCTGGGTCGAAAGCCCTTGCGCGCGTCGCCGTACAGGGTGAACTGCGAGATGACCAGCGCCTCGCCCCCAACATCCAGGACAGAACGGTTCATCTTGCCGGCCTCGTCCTCGAAAATACGCAGGCCGGCGATCTTGTGCGCCATCCAGCGCGCCGCCTCATCCGTATCTCCTTCGCGGATGCCGATCAGGACGTTCAGTCCCGGCCCGATGGCGCCCACCGTCTCGCCGGCCACGCTCACAGACGAGCGCGTCACCCGTTGCACGACCGCCCGCACCGCTATGCCTCCTCGGCCGGCGCCTCGCCGGCGCCCATCTCTTCCTCATCGTCGTCCGGGTCGCCGGCATCCTCTTCATCATCGAAATCAGCGTCCGACTCGGCTTCGGCAGCCGCCGCCGCTTCTTCACCCATCTTCCGCATCTCCAGCGCCCACTCTTGTAACTCCTGCGGCGTCGGCTTGTGGCGCAGCAGCTCGATCAGCTCCTCGCGTCCCTGCTCTGGCGTCACGGTATGCTCCACCAACATCGGGTCGGTGTCCCAGATATTGTCCTGGCGCTGCCACTTGGCCGCATCATTCGCCATCAAGATGGTACGGAACAGGCGCCGGGCCGACTCCATGTCGTTATCTTGCGCCGCCAGGATACCTTCAATCATGAACAGACGCGTGACAAAACCGAACTTCTCCAGGCCGGCTTCCAGCGCCTTGTTCAACTTCTCTTCATCCCCAGAGCGCAACGCGCACTCAATCCAATCCATGAAGTCGCCGCTTTCCACATTGAACGGCTCGCGCACCACACGCCACCACTCATCCTTCGCCCAATCCAGCTTGCCCTTCAACCGCGCCACCAGGCCGCGCAGCAGGCCACGCGTGGCCGGCAACGACTCGCGGTCGGCGAAGTCCAACGCCTTATCCAATTCGCCGCGCGCAATGAAGGCGCTGACGATTTCGCGCGCCGGCGGGCGATCCTGGCTCGACTGATGATAGGCTTTGAGCCATGCCTCCGCGGCTTCGTCCATCCGCTCCAGCGCAACCAGGGCGCGGAAGCGCAGGTAGCTCACTTCGGCCGCCTCGCGCCGGCCATCTTTGTCACTCTCCGGCACATTCTTCTCCGGAATCTTCGCCAGAATGGTCAGCGCATCGGCCGGCCGCTGGAACCAGATCGCCTCAGCCGCCATGGCCTTGATCGGGGCAATCATCTGTTCATTGGTGACGGTCACTCCCAGCAACAGGGCCATGCCTTCATCCAGGCGACCCGCGTCATTCAATGCCTGCGCTTTGATCAACTGATCGAGCGGGGCATACTCCGGCAAGGCGCGGCCCATCGCATCGCCCAGCTCCACCACCTCGTCGGTCTGTCCCAGGCGCCGACCCATGACATCAGCATCCATCAAGGCGCTGATGAACAGCGTGTGCAAGTCCTGGCGCTTCTTCAGCGTTTCCGGATTGAGCCGGCTCAGGCGCAACGCCACGCGGCGCAAGATATCGTATGCCGCCGAGTGCATGCCATTCTCTTCAAACAGACGCGCCTTTTCGACCAGCTCCGTGTAACTTTCCTGCAATGCCATTGAAAACCTTCCCCTCTTTCCTCAATTCACTTCCAGGCACACCACAACCGCACTCATGCCTCTTCGGCGCGCCAGATCGTCCGGCCCTGGGCTGCCCGCAGCGCCGGCGCCAGCTCGGCCAGCAACATGCCGGCCAGGATCAGACCGCAGCCGATCAATCCCCGCATCCCCAAACGCTCACCGATCAGGAGATAGCTGAACACGCCGCCCCATACCGGCTCCATCGCAAAGATCAACGCCGTGTGCGTCGCCGTCGTGAAACGCTGCGCCAACGTCTGAAATCCGAAGGCCAGCGCCGTCGCCGCCAGACCGGTGAAGAGCGCCGCCTGCCAGACGTAGGTCGGCGTGGCCGGCCAGGGACGCTCAAAGATCAACGCCGCAGCCAGGCTGAGCGCGGCCACCACGACGATCTGCGTGGTCACCAGCGCCAACGCGTCGAAGCGCGGCGCGAACGCCCCGGTCGTCACAATGTGCAAAGCGAAAGCAACCGAGCCGGCCAGCACAATCAGGTCGCCCAGCGCGATGCTCAAGTCACCTTGCAACGACAGGAGCGCCAGGCCGGCCGTCGCCAGCAAGACGCCCCACCACGCGCCCCGCTCTGGCGGCCGGCGCAACAACAGCGCCGACTGCAACGGCACCATCACCACCGAAAGGCCCGTGATGAAGCTGGCCTTGGCTGGCGTCGTGTAGCGCAGCCCGAAGGTCTGGAAGGCGTAGCCGGCGAAGAGCACCAACCCGATCAATGCGCCGGCGCGCACACTGGCGGCGTCAAAACCGGCCGGCGCCCGACCGCCCTGCCGGCGCCAGCGCCAGACCACCGCCGCCGCCAATACGGCCGCCGCGACCCAGAATCGCAGCGTCAGAAAGGCAAATACCGGGAAAGTCGCGGTCGCCCCTTTCACCATCACGAAAGTTGCGCCCCAAATGGCCGTCACCAGCAGCAGCGCCAGGTCCGCCCCGATCTGTTTCTGATTCACCATCCACTCCGCATAGACTTCGGAAGTCTTGCAGGCTTCCGAAGTCTCGTGAGCCAGCTGCTCTCAGCCCATCTGGTCGCGCACGGTCTGCACCAGCTCCGCTGCCTTCAACTCGCGCAGCCGATAGCACGGCGCGCCCAGCGCCTCGGCCAACTTCTGCGCCAAGCCCCGGTCAAAAGAAACATGCTCCATGTTGATAACGACCGAATGGATCGGACTGCGCCGTATGAAGCGCGCCAGCGCCAGCGCCTCATCGCTCGCCGGCCGGTCGGTCAGCGCCACATTGCCGGCGCCGTCCGTCAACACAATCATCAATGGCATGGCCTCGCTATCGTGGCGCAACGCGTTCATCAACACGCGATAGCCGAGCCACAACCCGCTGGAGAGGGGCGTCTTGCCTCCCACCGGCACATTCTTCAAGGCGCTCTTCGCCAGCTCGACGCTGCCGGTCAACGGCAATACCAGCCGCGCCTGCTCCTTCTGAAAGACCACCAGGCCCACCTGGTCGCGGCGCTGATAGGCGTCGACCAGGAGCGACATGATCGCGCCCTTCGTCGCCTTCATCCGCTCAGAGGCCGCCATGGACCAACTGGCATCTACTACGAAGAGGATGGTATTGCCGGCGCGGCGCATCCGCACCTTCTCGCGCCA